>SLPW01000157.1 GCA_007131755.1 Myxococcales bacterium
AGCTGTCGCTGGCCGTCGTCGAGCGCCACGGCTCCGGCGTTGAGTCCATGCATGGTGCCGAGGCTTGCGCCCAGAGACTCCGCGTAGCGCCCGCCCGTATTGTAGTCCCGCATGGCGTAGCCCCCCAGCGAGATGCCCACCGGAAAGTCGAGCAGTCTCTCTCCGAAGCCGGCCTGAAGGGGCGCCTGAGCGTCGCCGCCGGGGTGAACGTCCGTGAGCTCACCGGTGAATTGGCGACAATATCCGTCGTCGGTACACAGCTCCCCGTCTGGGCAATCCCCGTCGAGCAGGCAGGCCACCCGACAGTATTGGCCGTCGCAGTGAGCGCGTATGGCCAACTCCTCGTCGAGCTCTTCGAAGGCCGACACACAGGGCTGATAATTTGCTTGGCTGGCGCATGTGGGCGCCTCGTGGCACTGATCGTCGTGGCAGAATTGTCCCTCTTCGCAGTCCGACTGCAAGGTACAGTCGCCGAGAGGTTCGTCGACGTCCTCCAGCCCGGCGTCGGGATCGGGGCTGACCGGGTCGTCTTCCGACGAGCAAGCGCAAAGGGAGATGGCGAGGGCGAAGAGGGCAGTAAGCAGTGAGATTCGGTGCAACACGGAAATACTCCGGTGGACTGGCGGGGGTGTGCAAATGGCTTTCGGGGAAGATGGTATCGGGCCGACGGTGGTAGGACAATGGCGGCAGCGAAACGGGTGGAAAAAACACAGGGGACATGTCACATTCGATGCGCTGTGGACATCCACTCAGGAGGAGGAACCATCAATGACCGACGATGATATCCAGATTCTGGACAGGGAAGTGGAGTATCTGGGCGACGGGATCTCGGTGCGCCGTCTGGAGACGGCGATTCACTCCGAGCGAAGTCTTCAGGACGAGCAGGTATCGGAGCTCGACGCCCTGCGCTCGCGAAATGAAGAGCTCCAGTCTTCTCTGAGCGAGGAGCTCGATAAGCTTCGCGATCTTTCGGATCACCTGGAGCGCGAACGAAAGCGCGGAGGGTTTAGCTCCGGGCTGCGCGGGGTATTTGCCAGTCTGCCCTGGTTTCAGGGGCGTATCATCACCAAAAACTCCATCGAGGAGATGCTGCGGGCTCAATACGAGTTGAGCGCCGTCAGGGTGCGCGAGGCCGCCGAATTCGCCGATCGGTTGGAGGTGGCACAGGTCAATCTCTTCGACGAGATCGATCGCCTCAACGAGCGGATCGTGGAGGCGGCAAAGAACGAGGAGATCGCCACGGCCTATATCGACGAGGTGCAGAAGGTCAAAGCCCGCCTGGAGGTGCGCAAGGACTCGGTGGAGTCCGAGTCTTCCGAGGCGCGCGAGATTCAGGCCCGCATCGACCAGGCCACGCGTGTGCTGGCGAAGCACGCAGGATTGTTGAAGCTCTATAGCACCGCCGAGGACCGGCTGGAGAGGCTCATCGACAATACTCGCCAGTTGGCGGAGACCATCTCCTATCTTCGAAACGACATCACCCTCTACGTCACGGCGGCCAGCGAGAAGTTGGACGTCATCGCCGGTCAGATTCAGGCCATCGGCGCCGCCGCCGACGCCTCGGTGGTGATGATGGAGATGAAGCACTCCCTGGAGAGCCTGACGGAGGCGGTCAACGAGACGAGTCGCTTCGTCACGGAGACCCAGACCTATTTTCGCCAGAACGTCGATCAGATGGTCGAAGATCTTCAACTCTACGACGAGGAGACGGTGCTGGCCTTCGAGGAGAATCTGACGTTCAACCAGGTCTTCGAGGAGGTGCAGGGATGTGACACGGTGCACTCCGCGCTGGCAAGAGAGATCGAGGCCCTGGCGGTGCAGGCCAAGGAGTCGGCCGACGTTGAGGTCGACGAGAAGGTGTTGAAGGAGCATCTGGCATGAGCGACGACATGACCGGTCTGGAGACGAGTGGAGCCCAGGCGATCCGGGCAGAGGTGCTGAAGGGAGACGACGAGCTTCGCTATGTGCGACGATTTCTGGCGATCATGCGGGCTGCCCGGCTCAACGATCAATACCCCGATCCGGGGCGGCTGTCGGCCCATGTTCGCGCCATGGGGCCCGACGTCCATCGCGGGGAATACCAGGGACTTCAGATCAACGTCGACAGCGGTCTTCCCACCTATCGCGAGTTCACCCGGGTGCAGACCGACGTCAGCATCGCCGCCGAGCAGTTGAAGAAGCTCGGAGATCGACGGGAGCTGGCAAAGAAGGCATCGCAGAGCTCCCACGATATCCACAAACGACAGCTCGCAAAATACGATTATTACGACGAGGTGGCCGACTTTCGCCTGGCGCCGCTGGGGGCGATGGATGTGGCGCTTCGAAGGGTGGAGCCGGCGAGCAAACGGGCCCATTTTCGCATCGTCTTCGACAAGCTCGACGCCTCGGGCATCTTCGTGCGCTACGTCATCGAGCTCACCCAGCAGGCCGGCGTCTGGAGCACGGAGGCGGTCCAACTCGACGAGGATACCGCCTCGTATGCTGACGAGTTCAAATCGCTGATCTACAAATTCAGCTCCATGGACGCCGAGTTCACCTACGCCAAGCTGGCCACCCTGTCGGGAGTGGAGGTCCAGCGGGTGTCCCGGGGAACGGTGGGACCCTTTTATTTCGGGCGCTTCGAGCGGCCCGAGCCCTTTGACGAATTGCTCGCCGAGCCCGAAGATTTCGTGGCTTTATTCGGCATCGATACGGCCGCGCTGGATGTGCGAGAACACCGCAACAACGA
>SLPW01000532.1 GCA_007131755.1 Myxococcales bacterium
GAGAACGAGAACGAGAACGAGAACGAGCCCGAGAACGAGAACGAGAACGAGAACGAGCCCGAAAACGAGAACGAGCCCGAGAACGAGAACGAGCCCGAGAACGAGAACGAGCCCGAGAACGAGAACGAGAACGAGAACGAGAACGAGAACGAGAACGAGAACGAGAACGAGAACGAGAACGAGCCCGGCTTTACATAGACTTATTCCCGTGACTTAAGCGCAATCAAGAGCCGGTCTCGGGGAGGTGGGCCCAGGCCGGGGATACCCGGCCGTCTGGGCTCGGAGGGGGCCTGCACATCCACCACATACCTTGCCTTCACTCCCCCATCCCTACATTTAATTCGTTCCACTACGACTTCTACTCTCGTAAGGGGGGGTATAGGATGCAACGGACGAAGAGGAGTATTTTTGCCACGGTAGCCATCGCCCTGCTTGTCTTCACACCGGCCTGCGAGCGCGAGCGCGTCGAAGATCCAGAGGTCGCAGAGCCCACCGAAGAACCGGTAGAGGTCGAGATCGCCCAGGAGGTCGGCGATATCGGCGAAGTAGACTTTGAGACCTCCTGTAACGAAGAGGCACAGGCCAACTTCGAGGTCGGCCTCGGGCTCGTCCACCACATGTGGTACGTGCGGGCCCGCGACGCCTTCGAGACCACCATTGAAGCCGACACCGACTGCGCCATGGGTTATTGGGGTCTGGCCATGACCCACTACACCCCGCTGTGGTATCCCCCCGAGCCGGAAGCCGTCGAGGCCGGCACCATGGCCGTCGAACGGGCTCGCGAGTTGGAGGCCACGGAGCGCGAACAGGCCTTTATCGAGGCCATCGGCGCCTTCTTCGACGACTACGACGCAGCCGATCACACCGAGCACGCCGAAGCATTTCGCGACGGCTGGCAGCAGGCCCACGAGCGCGACACCGACGATATCGAGGCGAAATCCTTCTACGCCCTGGGCATCCTGGCCACGGCTCCCACCATCACCGAGGAATACGAAGAGCAGCGCCAGGCGGGACAGATGATGGAGGAGGTCTTAGAGGTCGAGCCGCGACACCCGGCGGGACACCACTACCTTCTGCACGCCTACGACTTCCCGCCCCTGGCCGAACAGGCCGAAGAGGTGGCCCGCGACTACGCCGACATCGCCCCCGCCGTCCCCCACGCCAATCATATGCCGGCCCATATCTTCGTGCGCCTCGGCGAATGGGAAGACGTCATCGAGTGGGATACCCGAGCCGCCGAGATCGCCCTCGACCAGCCCGTCAACGACCTCACCTCCATGCACTTTTACCACTCCCTGGACTATATCGTGCACGCCAATCTGCAGCAGGGGCTGGACGACGAGGCACAGGAGACGGCCCAGTGGTTTGAGAGCACCGAAAATCCCCAACTCGCACTGGGCACCGCCTATCCCGCCGTGGCCATCCCGGCCCGCATCGCCATCGAACAGCGCAACTGGGAAGACGCCGCCGAATACGAGCCGCTGCTGGCCGACGAATTCGACTTCGAGCGTTGGCCCGTCACCCTCGTCGTCCAACATACCGTCCAGGCCACGGGCTCCGTCTTCACCGGCGACCTCGAGCGGGCAGAGCAACAATTTGAGGAGATCCAGCGCCTCAACGACGAAGTGACAGCCGAGGCCGACCCCCACTGGACTCCACACTCACAGGCCTATCACGACTTTACGGAAGCTCTCATCGCCTACGGCCAGGGAAATACTGAAGAAGCCCTTCAGATGATGGAGACCGTGGCCGACTTCCAGGACTCCTTCGACAAGCACCCCACCATGCCGGGGCGCATCATCGAAGCCCGGGAATACCTAGCCATGATGCACTACGACGAGGCCCAATACGCCGCCGCCCTCGAAGAGTTCGAACAGGCACTGGAGATGACGCCCAATCGCTTCCATCTCCTCTACGGCGCCGCCATCTCCGCTCGAGAGGACGACCAACCCGAAGTGGCCGCCCGCTACTACGAGGAGCTCCTGGAGTTGGCCGATCCCGACGAGGTCGACCGTCCCCAGGTCCAGGAAGCACAGGAATATCTCGACGCCATCCGTGCCGCCCGCTGACCTGTCCTCTCGCCCATTCGTCCCCCACCTCCCTTCCCCCTATCTCCCCCTTTCTCCCCCATCCCCATATCACCTTTTGCTCATTCAGCCCCAATATCACTCGCGATCTCGATCACCGCTCTACCAGGAGCAACTCCGAAGGATCCCGCTTCTCGTCGGTCTGGAATCTATCCATATCGTCTCCGTCGATGATCACCACCTCATCACCGACGGTCTCCACCGTGCGTCGATGGGACACCTCGAGCTGCGTGCGCCACCGAGACCACTCCGGATCGCGCAATGCCCGGCCTACGTCGACTACCGTATAATCCCTTCGATCCACCCAGGTGGGAATGACGAAGACCTCCGACTCCCATCCCCCCTCTCCATCTTCCACCATCTCGATGACGGCGATCATCCCGTCCTGCGCCCCGGGGGCACAGCACGCAGCGGATTGGTTGGAGATAAAATTGCCCAAGCCGTACACCAGCGCACGCCCCTCCACGAAGGTGATGGGCTGCACAACATGGGCGTGATGGCCCAGGATCAGATCTGCGATTCCCTCCTCCAGAAGGCGCCGACCCAATTCTTGTTGATGGGGCGTCGGATCGACGTGGTATTCATACCCCCAGTGCAGGCTCACCACCACGATATCGGCGCCGGCCTCCCGGGCCACACGAGCTCTCTCTTCGAAGCGGTCATCGCTCAAAAGATCGGTCACCCAGGGGTGGGGCCTCGCGAATTGACCCGGTGAAAAGGTCGCCGACACATGTCCAACCAATACGTCTCCCGCCTCGTAGATGCGAGGCATTTCGGCCTCTTCCGCGGTCCGATTCCCACCGGCGTGAGCCACCCCCGCTCGATCCAACTGATCGTGGGTCGAGATCACACCCTCCATTTTTTGATCCATAATATGATTCGACGCCGTCGAGCAGGCATCGAAGCCCGCCCATGCCAGGCCATCGGCCAGCTCTCGAGGAGCGTTGAAGAGAGGAAAGCCCGCCAGTCCCGTATTATCACTGGAGATCGGAACCTCCAGATGGCAGATCGAAAGGTCCACAGCATCGAAGATGGGGCGAACCTCGGAGAACATGGGCCGAAAATCGTATTCCCGATGGCCCCCTGCTGCATTATGAGCGGCCCGACGGATGATCCCTCCGTGGATCAATACGTCTCCCGTCCCCGCGATGGTCACCCGTCTCGGCTCGCGATCTTCTTCTTCCCGGTCCTGACCGCTTCCCACCACGATCGTCACCGGAATCGCCCCCTCGGGATGTAAGAACTCACCACCCACGACGGCGTCATTCTTGGGGCGAATCTCGCTTCCCCATCCCACGGCCGCCGTCGTCACCAACGCGATCAGCACAATGACCACCGCGATCCTGACTACATAATTGCTACCACCCCTCTCCACTTCACCACTCGACCTACTCACATCCATAGAACCACACTCACTACCCATCACCCAACTCACTACCCATCACCCATCACCAACTACCCATCACCTACCACCCAATATCCACCACCTACCACCCGCCTTTCCTCCCACAAGACGGCCTCTGTAGCAAATTCTCTCGCACTCTCACCACCGGTGATTATTCTTTGCTCCACGCAGGAGATTTCGAAGTCATCCTCATCACCGCGACCTATATTACGGGGGGCGCCATGTCTGCTGATGACTCCAGGGAGGAGCCAACTTTCGGCCATCGATCTACGACTTACGACCGCCATCGACGATTGCGACGTGAGGAGCCCCAGAGCGCTTGTCGCAGCTGTGCCACCGCCCTATTTTGCGACGAGATTCGCTGCGCCCATTGCAAGCGGGAAAGACCACCGGAGGGTTGGTTACACCGCCGCGAACACGGCGATCCCTGGCTGGGCCGCCTGCTTCAGGGCCGTTATCTCGTGGAAGCTCCGCTGGGGACCGGAGCGAGCGCCAGGGTCTATCGGGGACAGGCCCTGGCCATCCGGCGCAAGGTGGCCATCAAGATCGTCTCCCTTCGCCATCCGGGCATCCATCGCTCCTCCCTCGTTCGCCGCCTCCACCGCGAGATCGACGCCATAAGCCGCCTGCACAACCCCCACATCATCTCCATCTACGACGTCATCGAACTCAGCCGCGACCACGTGGCCGTAATCATGGAATTTGTCTCCGGACACACCCTGCAGCACATCATCGACCAAAACGGCCCCATGAATTGGCGACGGGCCTGCCGCATCATGCGTCAGATCGCAAACGGCCTCTGTGAAGCCCACCGCGCCCAGATGATCCATCGCGATCTCAAGCCCGAAAACCTGATGATCAACCAACTTCCCGACGGCAGCGACTTCGCTCATATCCTGGACTTCGGCATCGTGCGCCGACGACAAGACGCCGACGTCTCACTGACTCAGGGCTTTCTGGGCACCCCGCTATACGCCAGTCCCGAGCAATTTCAGGACACCTCCGTCGATCACAGATGCGATATATACAGCCTGGGCGGCGTCTTCTTCTTCATGCTCAGCGCACAGCCTCCCTTTCCCTTCGATGAGGTCTATCTGGTGGCCTTTCATCACGTCGAATCACAGCCCCCCCACCTGAGCGAGGTGATAGACGACGTCGAATTTCCCACACAACTGGAGGCCCTGGTGCGCTGTATGCTCGCTAAGCAACCGAACCAACGTCCATCGGACTTAAAGCAGGTCATCCAGGGGCTGGACCGCATCATCGCCACCGATGCCCGCCCCCGACGCCCGATTCGAAAGACGCGCAATACCCCTCCGGCAATGGTCCTTTGTCGGGCAACCCGTCGCTCCACCTCCCTACAGCAGGACTCCAGCACCATCACCACTACCTCCGACTCCACAAGGACCACCCTCACCGGACACAGCTCCTTCGCCGTCGACGAGGACACCTCCTCGGCACCTCTGCTCTTCACCTGCAACGGCTCCCCACGCAAACTCGCCATCCCCGTCGATGCTCCCAGAAGTGCCCTCGCCATGTCGGAGCACAGCCTGCTGGCTGGCCATCCCGACGGCACCGTCTCCCGCACCGGGCTCGACGGCTCTTGCGGAACACTGCTCTTTGAATTGCCCGACAGGGCTTCCATCACCGCCCTCGACGTAGACTCTCCGGAGACCACCGTCGCTGTCGCCTCCGCGCGGGGACGCATCTCGCTGCACAACCTGGATACACTTGTGGAGTCGGCCTCCCTCGAGCTCCAAGGTGGCCTCCCCATCGCCTGCCTCTCCCTGAACACCACCTCTCATATGCTCGCCACGGGCCGCAAAAATGGCGCCGTCGATGTCTTCACCACGGCAAGGCGCATTCGACGCCTCTGCTCTATGAAGCTGCCCCAATCGCCCCGCGCATTATGTTTATCCCCCGACGGATATCTCCTATTGGTGGCCCTCGACGACGGCTCACTGACCATCTATCAAATCCCCCACGTACGATCGCTTTCCAGACTCTCCCCCGACGAAGCACCGATCGTCGACGTCAGCTTCGCCCCCGACGGATCCCCCATCGCCCTCGCCACAACAAACGGCGAATATCGACTCCTGCACCTCAAGAATATCACCGACCCCGAGGCGGCCGTCGCCTTCCGCTGGCGCCGGCCCTGACCCACCATGCCCTTTCTGACTTCCAACTTCCAACCCCTGCCATCGGGGCTACGTCACAGCACCTCGAGGTGCAGGGCCCACTCCTCGAGCTGCCCCTCATCAAACCGCATCGTATCTACCACGTGCAACTCCCAGGTTCCCGAAGCCTCCACGCCCTCGAATCCATCCACCACATGGTCGACGAGAATGACGTCGTCTCCGGGACCGCTTCCGTTGTAGATCTCTACGTTGACGCCGTCCTTTCTCAACTCGACGACCAGATCGCCGTTGTAGGTATGCGTGATCAGTAGATCGAGCTCCACGCTCTTCACCGTCCCCTCTACGTCGACGTCGATCGTGCTGGTGACGCCTTCGGGATCGTTGTCCGGGATCTCGAGTACCTCGTCGTTATAAAACGAGTACGTCTGCGGCTCGCCGTCCGTTTCGATCTCACACCAGGGGATCCAGTGGTGCTCCTGCTGCACGTCCTGCACCCATCCGTCTTTCTGGGGACAATTTTCGTCGGCACTCCAGTCGACCCAGAGCTCCCCCTTTCCGACGTCCTCTGCATATTGGCGAAAGACCTCGTAGCCATCTCCGTCGTCGTCTCGCCCCTTGAAGACCACCGGATCGGCGCAGCTTCCCTGAAACTCGGCCTCGATCAATATCTCGAAGTTGTAGTCGATGATCAGATTAAACATATCCGCATTGGCCGACAGCCAGCAGCAGGTCTTCGACTCCCCGTAGACCAGCGGTGCGAAGACGTAGTCCTCCAATTCGCGATATCGTTCGTCCACCTCGGCCCGACTCAGTCCCATCTCGTCGCCGATCTCATAGAGCGTCTCGAAGGCATTTTCCCGATTGTCCCGTGCCACGCAACTGGCCGGATACATGCGAAGATGTTCGCGGGCCTGCTCCACGTTGCTCGCCATGGCATCGAGGCGCTCCTCCGGATCGAGCTCCGTCAACAAATCTTGATAGCGATCGGGACGCTCACTGAGGCGGCCTCTCTCCGAGGCGGAAATATAGTTGTCCATCTCGTCTGCCGGAACGACGTTCGTCCACCGTCCGTTGATCTCCGTTGCCACCCGAAAGCGCTTCAACCCCCCGTTATAGTCCACATAGGCCGAGCCGCCGGCACGCTGATTGGTGAACTGCCCCTTCGTAGACGCCGCGTTCTCCCACAGCGGTTGGCGTCGCGGCATTGACCCCGATGCCACATGGGCCTCCATCTGCATCTCCTCGCCATCGCCGAAGCTGTCCACGTCGACCACCACCATCACATGCCCGATGCCTCTTCGCTGCCACCGGTGCAGCAGCGTATCTCCTGGCCGCGTCGACTCGGGAGTGACGTTGTACGTATTGACCGCGTCCGCCAGGTTAATGGAGCCGAAATAGGTCAGGTTCATGAGCAGGTAATAACCGACGCGCTTATTCAAGAACACCTGGTCGAAATAGGCACCCGTACGCGCGTCCTCGCCAATCATTGGCTGGTGGTCGTCTGATGCGCCCGGCAGGGAGCGGCCCGCCAGGGTCGGGTCCGTCGGCCACTCCGCTTCGCCGGCCAGGACAGCGTCGGCCAGATGACTGTAGTCCTCGTAGGCATTTCTGAAATTGGGCATCTGCCCGTATCGCCCGTCGGCGGTGCGAATGCCGAAATGGCCGAAATACAGCCGGTCTCCGTTTGCGTCACGGGCCTCCATGAAGAAGGGAAGGTTGTACCAACTGGCAAAGGCGACCCGCAAAAAGATCGCCACCTCTGCACACTCCAGCGTCGGCGCCGGAAGCTCCACTCCATGAGGGGTGGTGATCATGAACGTCTCTCCGTAGCCCTGACGCTCGATCTTCTCGAAGGAATCGACCCATGCCTCGAATTTCTCCTCCCAGCTAAGTCCGCTGTCCTCCGGCCAGGCAACGCCGGCCTTGCGCGCCGCCTCCGTATCGCGATCGGACCAATCATTCTTGACCTCCCACACCGCCATCGGCGAGTCATCGACGTCTACCGGAAGCCCGGGGCGCCCCTGCGCGGCGTCCGCCTTTCCCGCCGGCTCCTCCCAGCCCGTGGCCTCCAGCGTCGGCTTTCCGAACTCGTCGACCCCGTCGACGGCCACCCCGAATTCGTCGTCCTCGTCTCCCGCACCACCCCCCTCCTCTTCCGTACAGGCCGCCATTCCCAGCGACACCGCCAAGAGCGTCACCATCAAAGCTCGAGAGACAACTCCGTATTTCGCCAACCAACCTTTCATATCCAACCCCGATTTCAGCCGCTCTACACCGACCATTGAGACCATTATATCTTAGGAAAAACACTTCCGAAAAGATGAGCGCGTATCAATAGAGGATCACCTCTCGAAATGCAACCACGACCACTCCTTTGCCTTCGGCGCCTGACCTCATTTTTACATCCCCATTATCTCCCTCGTACTTACGTAAGCATTGAGGAGGCGTTACCACCGTCACTAACCTTTCTGCTCCGAATACGCCCAAGAACGGACACCCTCCCCGCCAGCGGCTCATGATTGATCACATCTTGCGTTTGCTCTGGTTTTGTTGGCCCGAGAACAGAGAGCCTTGGTGCGATGCCATCCCTGGCATCGTCGTTGAAGTACCCCGCCATCGCCGGCGATGCCAGGGATGGCATCGCTCCATTACGTGATGGGTTGAAGCCTCGTATCACGGCAACGATGAACATTTTGAGGCACTGACTTATCCCGTTAGTTTGATTAACGAACAAAAGGGGATTAGGAGATAAAACCCGTCCCCATATCCCCATTATCCCCCCTGTCTCCTTTGCTTTTGCACGGTTGGTGGTCAATGATTGACCCGCTGATTTCTGTGCAGCTCCCATCATGAGAAGAGCTCCCCTTTTCCATCGCGTCACACAATCTGATATTTTTTCTTCGCAAGGTGATTCAGAGCCCTAATTTTACCCCATGGAAGACGAGACGACATCGAATGAAAGCAATACGAACTTCTTCATTGATCGTGATTCTAGCCTTCGCCACGGGTCTTATCGCCTGCGGCGATGACGACGATTCCCAGACACCGACGTCAGAGTGCGAGGGCGACGAATTGTCCGGCGACGGCATAGAGATCTGCGTCTACACCGCCGAATTGGTGGGCGATGATTTCGAATGTCCCGACGCTTTTCCCCACCCTCACGACCTGAAGGACAACGCCCTGGCCTGTTCGGACGCAGAGGAATTGGACGACGACGCATATACCCTTCTCGCCAGCCACGGCTATGAGCCGGCCGACGCCGACGATCGCCCCAAATTCGACGGCCTTCGCTTCTGCGACGAATCGGAAAACCTCGTCGACGATCATTACCACGTCTACGACGCCTCCATCGACGACAACCAACAACTTCTGATCGACGTCGGCTACAGCGGTGGATGCGAGCCCCACTACTGGACACTTTGCTGGGACGAAATGTTTATGGAGAGCGATCCCGTCCAGGCCAACCTCGAGCTCTTCCACGACTCCAGCGGCGATATGTGCGAAGCCTATATCAACGATACCCTGAGCTTTGATCTCGACGAACTTCGCGACGCCTACGAAACCTCCTACGGTGGCGAAGGCGCAACGGTGATCCTCAATCTCGTCGGTGACGAAAAGTCCATCGAATACGACTGGGAGTGATCTGGGATGCGACGTCGCTCCATCCCACCAGACGACTTCCGATTGGACTGGCGCTCCATCCTGCAGCTCTTCCCGTCGGTGTGGCGTCACCGCTGGCGCGTATTGCTGGCGGTGATGATGCTGCTGGCCGCAAAGGGCGCCACCGTCACCGTACCGCTGGTGCTTCGCGCCATCGTCGACACCCTGGACGAAACCCTCGTCGTCGAACTCGTCTTGCCCCTGGGCCTATTATTGGCCTACGGCGCTCTTCGCCTGAGCACCACTCTCTTCGGCGAATTGCAGACCGCCATCTTCTCCAGGGTTCGCCAGTCCATGATGCGCGAGCTGTCCGTCGACGTCCTGCGCCATCTCCATCGCCTCTCGCTTCGATTCCACCTCACCCGCCAGACCGGCGCCATCAGCCAGGATCTGGGCCGCGGCACCCGCAGCCTCGCCACGCTTCTCAACTACCTTCTCTTCAATATCGTCCCCACCCTGGTGGAGATCGCCATGGTGACGGCCATTTTATTCGTCGCCTACGACGTGCGCTACGTGCTGGTGATCCTCGTCACCTTTGTGCTCTACGTCATCGCCACTTTGTGGCTTACGGAGTGGCGGATGCCGATTCGCCGCCGTATGAACAAGATGGAATCCGAGGCCAACTCCCGGGCCGTGGACAGCCTCCTGAACTTCGAGACCGTCAAATACTTCGACAGCGCCGACTACGAGGTGGAGCGCTACGAAAAAGACCTCCAACAGTGGGAGGACGCCGCCGTAAAGACCCAGCATTCCCTCTCCGTCCTCAACGTCGCTCAGGGACTGATCATCGCCGCCGGCGTGACGGTCCTGATGATCATCGCCGCTCAGGGGGTGGTCGACGGCGAATTGACCATCGGCGACCTGGTGGCGGTCAACGCCTTCTTGCTCCAACTCTTCGCCCCCCTGGGCTTTCTGGGCACCGTCTACAGCATCCTCAAGCACTCCATGGCCGATATGGAGCGCATGTTCTCCCTTCTCGAAGAGAGCCCCGAGGTCGTCGACGCCGAAGATGCCTCCCAATTGCGCGTCACCGAAGGCGAAGTGCGCTTCGAAGGCGTCCACTTCGCCTACTCCTCCGAACGCCCCATCCTGCACGGAATCGACCTCCACGTGCCGGCGGGCACCAAGCTCGCTCTCGTCGGCCCCAGCGGCGCCGGAAAATCGACCATCGGACGCCTGTTATTTCGGTTTTACGATCCCACGAAGGGCAGGATTGTCATCGACGGACAGGAGATCTCCGGCGTCACCCAGTCGAGCCTGCGGCGCGCCATCGGTGTGGTGCCCCAGGACACGGTGCTGTTCAACGATACCCTTCGCTCCAATATCCTCTACGCCCGCCGCGACGCCACCCACAAAGAACTCGAAGAGGCCGCGCGCCTTGCCAACCTCTCCGACTTCATCGACTCCCTCCCCGACGGCTGGGACACCGTCGTCGGAGAACGAGGACTGAAGCTCTCCGGCGGCGAAAAGCAACGCGTCGCCATCGCCCGCGTCATCCTCAAA
>SLPW01000337.1 GCA_007131755.1 Myxococcales bacterium
GGCATCGCCGGTGATGGCGGGGTATTGCGACGACGATGCCAGGGATGGCATCGCACCAAGGTTCTCTGTTCTCGGGCCAACAAAACCAGAGCAAACGCAAGATGTGATCAATCATGAGCCCCGGTGGGGGAGGTGCCGAGCGCGTAGTCCAGCGTGAGGCGGAGGGGGCACCGGGTCCGATGGTATTGGCAACGCTATCCGGATTGAGCGGCCAAGGCACGCTGGGGTCTTTTGACCCTTCAAAACGATCGAAATACGACTAGGGAAACCGCTGGCTGACCTTGCTCAACGATGTCGGATATGTCACATTTCGCCGGTATGGTTATCGAAACTACCGAGGCCGGCGACGGAGCCCTCCGATGAGCCAGATCAGACCCGTGGGATTGGTGGCGATCCAATCCGATCGCGTCGAGGAGCTGGTGGATCGGCTGGTGTTGGAGCTCGCCAGGGAACGCGATCGGCGAAGCGACGAGCCGGCGCTTCGTCCCTTCCTCAGGCACTCCGTCGTGGTGCCTTCTCGCAACCTGGCTGCCTATCTTCGCTTCGAGGTTGCCGCCCGGCTGGGGGTGGTGGCGGGGGTGGATTTTGTGACCATCGAGCAGTTTCTGGAAGATCTGTTGCCAATAGACGACGACGGGGAGTTGAAGATCCGTCTGCTCAGTCAGACGGCGGTCACCCGACAGGTGTTGTCCCTTCTGGATTCGCCGCTTCTCTTCGAGCGTTCGGAGCTGGAGCCGGTGCGCCAATTCGTGATCCCCACCGATGATCCCCAGCCGGAGGTGGTGGAGCGTCGAAAATTTCAATTTGCCTTTCGACTGGCGCGGCTCTTCGAGGAGTACGGCTATTCGCGCCAGAAGATCTTGAGGCATTGGCGAAAGGGAGAGTCCGGCCTTGCTGCGGAATACGCAGAGGAGGCGGCGCCGGCTCATCTGGAGATCGAGAAGTGGCAGATGGCGATCTGGAGGGAGCTATTCGGGCCCCAGGGCGCGGCGCGAAGTCCGGGCGATGACGACGGGCGCCCCTGGATGATCCTGCCGCAAGCCATCTACCATTATATGGCCGACGCAGGCGGTGAGCTTCGGTGGCCGGAGTCGGTCCATATCTTCGGCCATTCCTATTTTCCCCGCTTTTTCCGAGCCCTCTTCTCCACCCGGACCCACGCCGAAGACGGACATATTGCGCTGTACGTGATGAATCCCTGCCTGGAGCACTGGAGCCACGGGATCGCCGGGGATAGAGACGAAGATCCGGTCTTCGATCTCTTGACGGAAGACAGCATTTTGGGAGGCGATGAATATCCCCTGGCCCTGGCCATATGGGGTCGTGCGGGGCGAGATTATCAGCGCATGATCGATGAGGTGGCATATGATCGCGAGGATATAAGTCTTCGACATCGGCGCCCGACGCATACCCTGCTTCAGCACTTTCAGGCCATGATCCGGGAGATGAAGACGGCCAGTGAAGTCTTTGTGGATACGGAGCTTCCAGAAGATCGAAAGAGCATCAATTTCTGGTCCTGCGCCAGCGTGCAGCGCGAGTGCGAGGCCATCGCCAGTGAGATCTGGGAGCTGGTGACGACCCACGAGGAGCTTCGCTTCAATGAGATCGCCGTGGTGGTCCAGCCCGGGGAGCGAGCTCTATATCAGACCCATCTGGAGGCGGCCTTTGAGCAGACCGGGGGCATTCCGGCGAACGTCATCGATGTGGAGCAGGCACAGTCGAGCGCCTTCTTGGAGGCCGTGAGGCTATTGCTGGAGCTTCCTCTGGGGCGTTTTCGCCGACGGGAGTTATTGGCCCTTCTGGTCCACCCTTGTCTGGTGGCGAATTATCCGGAGGCCGACGAGGAGGCCTGGCTGAAGTGGTGTGACGGGGTCAATATCTTTCAGGGAGCCGATAGCGAGGAGCTGAAGGAGACCTATCTGTCGGAGGATCGCTTCACCTGGAGCCAGGGAATGCGAAGGTTGGTCCTGGGGGCCTTTATGAGCCGGCCCGAGGGGGGGACGGTGCGGCCCGTGCGGCTGGGAGCCCAGCGCTATCTGCCCTATGAGACCCAGCATCAGGATCTGGAGGGGATCGCCGAGCTGGTCGGTGCCGCCGGGGATTTGATCGACGGCGCACGTCGCGATCGGCGTGCCCGGCGCGCGCTGTGGGAGTGGATGGAGTATTTCGCAGACCAGATCGAGAGGTATTTGAGCGCTCGCGATGTCCAGGAGCGTCGCACGAAGATGCGCTTTGTCGCCGAATTGTCGCGAGTCGCCGAGGCGGATATCTGTGGCGACGAGGAGGTGGGCTATCGCACGGCCTATGACTTCGCCATGGCGGCGATGGCGAATCTGGAGAAGACGCGGGGCCATTATCTGGCCGACGGGGTGGTGGTCTCGGCCTTTCGGCCCATGCGGCCCATCCCCTTCAAGGTGGTCTTCGTCGCCGGGCTGGGGGAGGGAAAATTCCCGGCACCGGACCCTCCGGACATGCTCGATCTGAGGCGCGTAAAGTCGGAGACCCACGACGTCAACCCGCGCTATCAGGATCAGTATATGTTTCTCGAGACCCTGGTGACGACCCGTTGCCGGCTCTATCTGTCCTGGGTGGGGCGCCACGCGATTACGGGAGAGTCCGTGGAGCCGGCGTCGGTGGTCCACCAATTGCGGGAGATGATCCTGGAGATGGCGCCTCGAAAGGCAGGAGAAGAGGCCGAGAAGAAGCGCCGCATATTGGAGGAGCGGGTCAAGTTTCGAGAGCATCCCCTTCGCCGCTTCGACGAGCGTTATTTTCCGCAGTTCTTTGAAGATGATCCACAGCCGGAGGTCATCGACGCCGGCGGACCGGACGCCATCGCCCCGCAGGCGAAGAAGCTCCGTGAAGACGGTGATGAGCCTGTCGAGAAGAGGTGGCCCAATCATCACCGCGAGGCCCGAGAGGAGGCCCGGGTGTGGGCGATACGAAAAAAGCTCCACCGGGCCCTTCCCCAGGGATATCGACCCACCATGGAGGAGCTTCGAAGCTGTCTGGACCAAGGGGTCTTCGCCGCCATTGGCGAACTCGTACAGTGGAGCTCCCCGAAGGCCAGGGATTCAACTCCGAAGGTGGCCAAAAGAGGTGAGCAGACGGTGGTACTTCAACTCCATCAGCTTCGCCGCTTTTTGCAATGTCCGCTGCAGGGAGCGGCGCGGGTGGTGCTGGGGCTGTACGACGAGGACGACGAGGACGTGTTGGACGCCGAGCATGAGCCCTTCGAGGCCGATTTTCTAACGCGCCTGGCCGTGGTGCGGCGCGTGTTGGAGTCCTGTCTTCGCGCAGGGGATCTGTCACAGAAACACCTGGAGGCCACCTTCGACGAAGTGGTCCGGGCCGCCGAGATGGCCGGCGAATTGCCGGCGGGAATCTTCTTTGAGGCGGAGCGTGAAAAATGCGCTCGACTTCTGGGGAACTACGCCTCGGCGCTGGAAGAAGAGATCGACGTGGAGCGAGGACTTCGCGCGATTCGATTTGGCGCAGCCCTCAGTGGCGATGGGCACGACGAGATCGTCGATCCCCTCCAATTGGACGTGGAGGCAGGGGGAAAAATGTTTCACGTGGAACTTCACGGCACGGTCCAATTGCTGGGCGACGGGCAGCGCTCCCTGGTGGTGGCGGCGGGCAAAAAGGCGAAGGCCAGATACGGCGTGCAGGCAGGGGTGGACCAGATCGTACTTCGCGCCAGCGAAATCGGCGCCGGCGGGGAGGTGGCGATCGTCACGTCCGCCGCAAAAGTGGAGCGCCTCCGCGTGAGCGATCAGTCCCGTGAGGAGGCCCGAGATTATCTGGAGCGGCTCGTCGGCGAATTATTGTCCGGTGTCCACGACTATTTTTTGCCCGTGGAACTGGTCCAGGACCTGGTCTGCGGCAAGGCCGACGACTATCTGCGAGTTGCCGAAGAAAAGAAAAAACCGGCCTATGGTCGAAGCACAGCCGACGTATCCACAGCCTACGGGCCGGTGCGCCGATGGCAGGACATCGATCCCCCGCCCCGAAAGGAGGCCCATAGGATCATCGAAGACCGATACGGACCGTTTATGGACATGCTCATTGACACCTAGGTAGTTCCCGTCCGGAAAGGCCGCAATGCCACGAGTGGCAATGAATTGCAGTGGATTGATGACGGTCTGTAGTGGCCGGTAATGGGTAGTAAGTAATGGGTAAGCGGAGGTGGAAGCGAACCGGACGAACGCAGACGAAACGAGTGATCCCGTAGAGAGCCCGATGAGAAGCGCATTGGCTATTGACGCCCAATACCTACCACTTATCACCCAATACCCTCGTTCAGGAGCCCGATGAATGTCGTGAATTCGAGGCCATCGCTAGCGGCAACGCTTTTCCGTATACCAACCAGGTAACCCTTCCCCATGACCAGACTGCTCTACGAAAAACCGGCCGCTCTTTGCGATCTGCGCACCGACGCCCACGGGGTGATCGAGGCCTCGGCGGGTACGGGAAAGACCTACACCCTTCAGCATCTGGTGGTGGAACTTCTGTTGCAGGACGCAGGGATTCGCCTCGACGAGATCCTGTTGGTGACCTTTACGGTGGCGGCGACGTCGGATCTGAAGCAGAAGATCCGACAGACTCTGGAGGAATTGGTCACAGGATGGGAACGGGCGCGGGCCCGGGGCCATGGGAGTGCCCTTCTCGTCGACGGCCAGGTGCGCCCCTTTGCGGAAGACGAGGCGCCACAGACCCATTGGGTCATCGATCTGGAGGGGATACAGCGGCTTCGCCACGCCCTTCGAAATTTCGACCGCGCCGCCATCTACACCATCCACGGCTTCTGTCAGCGCATCCTGGTAGAATATGCCTTCGCCAATCGCCGGCTCTTCGAACAGGAGCACGTCTCCGAAGAGGACGTCATCGAAGAGGCATTTGCCCGCATGTTGCGCGAGGATCTGAGACCGGGGACGGAAGAGGAGGTGTGGCTTCGCGCCTATCTCAAAGCCGGAAAGACTGTGGAGGCCCTTCGCGATGCGCTGGCCCATTATGTGCGCTGTTCCGCACGCTATGAGCCCTCCTTTTCGGCCCCCTCCTTTCGCCAGGCCCTGGACCATTTTGCCCGTAAGATCGAAGAGGTGGGCTTTGAGGGCTGGAAGGAAAAGATGAGCGGAAATTCCAGGACTCTGTCCACGATGACCGAAAAGCACGGGCCGGCGCTCTACGAGGCGTTGCGTCAGCGCGACGAGATGAGCCTTCCCGACCTTCTGATCCGTCTTTCCACGGGGGATGCCAAAAAGGGGTTGAAGTATTTTCGAAATGCTTCGCCCCAGCGGGCGCTCAGTGGCGGCCAGGATCCGGTCAGCCAGGCCCTGTTGGAGATTCTCGACGGTCTGGTGAGCCTGGACGTGGCGGTGGTCAACGTCTTCGGAGAGCGGCTTCGGCGAAGGGTCGTCGATCTGAAGCGCGACGAGGGCTATTTTACCTTCGACGATATGGTACGGGTCGTGCGCGATACCCTGGTCAGCGAGGGCCAGGGGGGCCATCTGGTGGAGGCCATCCGAGATCAATTTCGCTACGCCTTGATCGACGAATTTCAGGACACGGACCGCGACCAGTGGGAGATCTTCTCCAGGGTCTTCGTCGACAGTCCGGCCCGAGATCGCCACTTTCTCTATCTCATCGGCGATCCGAAGCAGGCGATCTACGGCTTTCGCGGCGGCGACGTCTATACCTATATCGAGGCCTGCGACCAGTTGAGCGAGCTGGGAGCGAAGAATACGTCTCTTCGCCACAACTATCGCTCCACGCCGGTTGTGGTTCAGGCCTGCAATGCCGTCTTCGCCGACGGAGCAAAGGAGGCCATCGATCTGGGAGAGCGCATCAACTACGAGGAGGAAGGAGTCCTGGCCGGAAGACCCTGGCTTGGACTGAAGGGGCCGAAGTCGAATGTGGCAAAGGGCATTACGGCCTTTGAACTGAAGACGGGACGCGACAAGATCGGGGTCGGGGCGATTCGCCGAGGACTCATCGAGGGTTATGCCGACGAGATCGAGGCCGTCGTCAATGGCCGACGAAACTGGCGCTTTCCCGTCGATGCCGAAGGAACGGAGCATAAGGAGGTCGGCGCCGAGGAGATCTACGTATTGTGCCGCCGCCGCTCCGATCTTCACCGCATGGCCAATGCTCTGCGAAGCCGGGGGGTGGCCTTTGCATTTTTGAAGATGCCGAAGCTCTTTCAGACCGAGGAGGCGCGAGATATCTACGAGTTGTTGCTGGCCATCGACGATCCCTGGAATCGGTCGCGGCGCGCCAGGGCCTGGATGACGCCCTTTTTCGATCTGCGCCTCGGCGATCTGGAGGGGTTGAGTCAGCTCGAGGAGCGAGAGCGCTGCGTTGAGTTGCTCCTTCGGTGGAGTCGACTGGCCAGAAGAGCGGAGTTTACGAGGCTCTTCTCGGCGGTCGTCGAGGACAGCGGTCTCATCCGTCGACGACTTCTGTTGGAGCAGGGCGAAAGGGAGTTGACGAATTATCTGCATATCTTCGAGATTCTGGCCGACGAGGCCGCCCGTGGGGTCCAGACCGTCCAGGAGTTGGCCGCTCGCCAGAAGGCCTTTATCGACGGGCGCCAGGCGCCGAGGGGAGAAGAGGCGGACCAGCAACGTCTGGAGACCGACGAGGAGGCGGTCCAATTGCTCACCATCCACGCGAGCAAGGGGCTGGAGCGGGGGCTGGTCTTTATCGTCCCCGGCTTCAGCGGACCGAGCAAGCGAGCTCCCCTTCGCTTTCATCGAGGACTGGACGGTGGGGCACAGAGGGTGGAGTGGCATGATTATTTCGGGCGCATGTCTTCAAAGGACAAAGAGCGCTACGTGGGACAGTCGACGGCAGAGGAGCTTCGGCTGGCCTACGTGGCGATGAGCCGAGCATCGCTGATGGCCTTCATTCCCTATGCCGAAGAGGGGACGTTGATTCGAGACAAGATCGACGCCGATCCCTTCTCGCAGGTCATGGGTCGATTGGAGAGGCTTCGAGAAGAAGAAGAGGCGAATTTCGTCGAATTTCGCCCCCTGAGTATCGACGTCGAAGCGAAGACGTCCGATCCGGACAGGCTCCTGGCGAGCCTGAAGGGGGTGGACTTGATGGATGCAAAGACGACCCCTTCGATGAGCGCAGAGCAGGAGCGGGCCGAGACCGAATTGCGCGCCGAATTGCTTAGACGGCGCTGGGAGGTGACGTCCTACAGCAAGTTGAAGTCCCGAAAGCGAATCGTGCGCCCCGAGGACGAAAAGGGCGACGACGACGAGGAGGTGGGACGATTGCCCGGGGGAATGGCGACGGGAAATTTCTTACACCTGGTGCTCGAGGAGTTGGACTATCGCCGGGTCGACGAATGTACGCGCAAGCAGTGGCTGGAGGACGAAGAGGTGCGGCGATTCTTCGAGGCCCGCGCGCGGCGCTTCGGACGCTTTGGCGACGAGGCTGTTGGCGAGGCGATGGCGATTGTCTACGATACGCTGCATGCGGCGGTAGAGCTTCCCACAGGTGATATCATCGACGGCCTCTGTACTCTGGACAAAGAGCGCATCCGCCGGGAGGTCGAATTCTTATTTCCCGTCCCCGAAGCAAGATGCGACGGACAGACAGAGCGGGTCTTTCGCTCGGGGGCCCGGATTCGCGGCGGCTTCGTGACGGGCATTGTCGATCTGATCTTCGAATACGACGGGCTTCTGTACTTCGCAGACTGGAAGAGCGATCGGGCCCGGCCCTTTGATGTGCCGGCTCTGCAACAGATGGTGGAGCAGCGCTATGCGGAGCAGGCCGGCCTGTACAGCCTGGCCATCTGTCGGATGCTTGGGATCGAAGACGAAGAGGACTATGGCGAGCACTTCGGGGGCTATTATTATTTCTTCCTGCGCGGGATGAGTCCCGACCATCGGGGGCGCGGGATCTACGGCGGAAAGGTGCCGTGGAAGAAGCTTTTGGCCTATGAAGAGCAATTATTCGACGTCGTGGAGCGGGCGAAGACTGCCACCATTGGTTTCACGTGAAACACAATTCTGGAGTACTCCCAACAGGGACGATATCGACGGCTGTGGCGCTGTCGGTGGAAGGACGGTGTCTCTTTGGATGTCGGTATTGATGGGGCTCGGATTTCTCAGAAAGAGGCGGTGACTCGATGGCAGGACAACTCGATCTCTTTGGCAACTGTGATGGTACGGAGAGTGGGGAGGAAGTCGCCATCGCCGCCTACGTACCTCCGAAAATAATGGTGGAGCATCTGCAGGGCGCCGGCCTGACTTCCGGACGCATTCGCCTGGCCGCCGAGTTGGCCTCGCTGGAGCCGGAGCTCTCTGTACGTCAGCGGCGGGCCTTCTTCGCGATCACCTTGCTGGGGCTGGAGGCCCAGGGACAGGGAAGTACCTTCGTGCCTCTGGGCGACGGCGATGGATATGTGCGAAGACGGCTCGAGGAGTTGGTTCCCCGCAAGCTGGCAGACGATGATAAAAGATGGCAGCCCCAACAGTTGGTGGAGGACGTTCGGGCGCTTGTGGAGCGCCGGGATCTGGATCTGATCGGCGGCGAATCGGATTGGAAGCCCCTGATCGTCAGCAAGGGACGTCTGTACCACCAGCGGATGATGCTCCATGAGACGCGCCTCGTAGAGGCGGTAAAGGCCCGGCTCGGGCGGTCGAATCTGGAGCGCGGCGAAGAGGAGCTGATCGCCGCCCTCGACGAGGTGCGAAAGGGCCAGCCGCCGGGGCGCGGCGGGGAGGTGATGACGTTGAATCCGGAGCAGGAATACGCGCTGTTGACCGCTCTTCATCGCCGGCTGACCCTGATTACGGGCGGTCCGGGCACGGGAAAGACCTCCATTGTGGTCTCTCTGTTGCGCATCCTGGTGCGCCTGGGAGTGGCGCCGGGCTCTGTGGCCCTTGCGGCGCCTACGGGAAAGGCGGCGAATCGCATGGCGGAGTCCATCTACGGACAGTTGCGCGCCCTCGATGAACCGGCGCCCCCGGATCTAGAACTTTTGCAGGGGCTGGAGGCGCCGCGCACATTGCACCGCTTGATGGGCTATTCGCCACGGCGCGACCGCTTCGCCCATCACGGGGCAAATCCCCTTCCCCACCGAATGGTCATCGTCGATGAGGCGTCGATGATCGACCTCTTCTTGATGGAGAGGCTCTTCGCCGCCGTCTCGCCGATGGCCCAACTGGTGCTTCTCGGCGATGCCGATCAACTTCCATCGGTGGATACGGGGGCCGTCTTGCGCGATCTGGTACCGGAGGTGACCTCCACGGATGCTCCCTGGCGAGGATTGCTGCGAGAAAAATTGGAGAAGCGAAGCGGCGTTTCACCCACAAGCGACGCCGCCGTGCGTCTGGAGAAGAGCTATCGGATGCGCGCCGAAGACCCGGCGGGACGCCAGATCCTGGTTCTGGCACAGTCGATCCGCGACTACGACCAGGGCCCGTTGGCACCGGCCGAGCCGATTTCAGAGCTGACCCAACTGGCCTCGGACTTCGAGGGCGTCCATCTGTGGGAGCCTCCGTCAGAAGAAAGAGGCGTCGAGGACTTCGTCGACTGGTGGTTTGCCCGCGTTCTTCTGGAGTCGAGCCCATCGAAGTGGGTCGGTCGCTTCAACGCCGTCTACGAATGCGACGAGGGCGGTCAGTTGACGGAGAACGCGCGAAAGAAGGTGCGTCGTCTCCTGAAACATCACTCCCGGGCGCAGATTCTGACGTTGACCCGGGTCTTCTCCAGGGGCTCCGAGGAGTTGAACCGGCGCTTTCACCGAAAGATGGCCAGCTTCGGTCGCGGTGGGATGCGCGAGGACTATCGCTTTTATCCCGGGGAGCCGGTGATGATGTTGCGAAACGATTATGAGCGCGATCTCTTTAACGGCGATCATGGAGTGGTGGTGTGGTGTCGCCGCAGGGGGAGAACTTCCGAAACCCCGGTGCCCACGGTGGTCTTCGACAGAAGCGACGGAGTCGTCGCTCACTCCCTGGGGGAGCTGGGCGACGATCTGGAACAGGCCTTCGCCATGACGGTCCACAAGGCGCAGGGCTCGGAGTTCGAGCGCGTCGCCCTGGTCCTTCCCACAGAGCCCATCGCGTTATTGAACCGCGAACTTCTCTATACCGGACTGACCCGTGCAAGTCGGGGAGTGCTCGTCGCCGGCGCACACAAGCTATTGGAATTCGGGGCAGCCAATTCCACGGAGCGCTTCAGCGCGGTGAGAGAAAAGTTGCGGGGGTAATCGTTCAGGGTGGCCCCCTAACGACAGACATGCAGGGAATGAACATCCTCCCCGTTGGCGGGGAGGTGGCCGCGAGTGCTTTCCACGAGCGGTCGGAGGGGGCATGGATCGAACTGCCAACGTTGATAGCCCTACCATCATCCCCTCCGCCTCGCGCTGTACGGCGCGCTCGGCACCTCCCCGCCAACGGCTCTGAATTGCGCATAAGTTCTTGGAATAACCAGTAGGATTGATGCATGCCCCCAAATTCTTAGGCCGAAATCGACCTCGACCTCGGCATCGACCTCGGCATCGACCTCGACCTCGGAATCGACCTCGGCATCGACCTCGGCATCGACCTCGACCTCGGGCATCGACCTCGACCTCGACATCGACCTCGACCTCGACCTCGGGCATCGACCTCGACCTCGGCATCGACCTCGACCTCGGCATCGACCACGACCACGACCACGAGAACGAGAACGAGAACGAGAACGAGAACGAGAACGAGAACGAGAACGAGAACGAGAACGAGAACGAGAACGAGAACGAGAACGAGAACGAGAACGAGAACGAGA
>SLPW01000579.1 GCA_007131755.1 Myxococcales bacterium
ACGGAGGGCGGGGCAAGGCCTCCGGTAAGAAACCACTGCGAACGGCGGGCCTGGGCGAGGGCCGGGGCCCGGGCCTGGGAACAACAACCGACGGAAACCGATCACACCCCATACAACCCAATGCTCATTCTTGCCCTGGCAATTCCACGAAGACCACCCCGTCGTCGATCTTCACCGAATATCGTTGCACTTCAAAGCGAGGATCACTTAGACACCTTCCGTCGACCAGGTCGAAACGCCACCCGTGGCGCGGACAATGTACCACCGACCCACACACCTGCCCTTCTCCCAGCCTTCCACCGGCATGGGGACAACGATCGTCGATACAGACTATCTTTCCGTTGACCTCGAATAGCGCCAGACGTCGCTTCCCGATCTGCACGACGTGCCCCTGCTGGCTGCCCACTTCCTGCGTCCCGGCCACCCGTACCCACTGCCCCGATGCGTTCGATTCACTTTTCACGCCTGCCTCGCCATACTCGTCAACTCCTGGCCTCCTCATCGCTTGAGGCCGTGCTTCACATTTACCATCACAGGATCTCATCGCCATGACCACTCCCCCCGAGACCATCGCCGACGCCCAGGACGCCGTAGATCGCTGGATCAACCAATGGGAAGAGGGCTACTTCAGCCCCCTGTCCAACCTGGCACGGCTCACCGAGGAGGTGGGCGAACTGGCGCGGCTTATCAACGAACGACATGGCGACAAGCCTCCTTCCGGCGATGCCGTGTCGAGCACCATCGAGGAGGAGCTCGGCGATATCCTCTTCGTCGTCATCACGTTGGCCAATTCGCTGGACGTCGATCTTGGCCGGGCCCTGCAAGGGGTGCTCGAAAAATACGACCTCCGCGATGCCCATCGATTTACACGGCGAAGTTGATCACTGACCTCGAGCCCGCTCCTCGGCGGCCACGTCGGCGGCATAGACGAAGTCGTGGACTCGCTCGTCCTTCGACTCGGCCAGATCTGCCGGCGAGCCGTAGGCGATGATCTCCCCCTTATGGAGCATGGCGATAAAATCGGCCGTGCGAAATGCCGACGCCATATCGTGGCTGATGACGATGGTGGTCACGTCGAAGTCTCGCTGTACCTCCATCACCATTTCCTCCACATATCGCGACATCAGCGGGTCCTGCCCCGTCGTCGGCTCGTCGAAGATCAACAGCCTGGGCTCCGTGACCAGCGCTCTGGCGAGGCTGACTCGCTTTTGTTGGCCGCTGGAACACTCCAGAGGCATGGTGTCGGCGATATTCTCCAACTGAAGGCGCTTCAACAACTCATCGGCTCGTTCGTGAGCTTCTCGACGACTACAGACGCGCCGCTCCGCCAGGGGAAACGCCACGTTCTCGCGCACCGTCATCGAATCAAAGAGCGCGGCGTGCTGAAAGAGCATCCCGATCTGGGTGCGCATCTTGCGAAGCTCCCCTTCGTTCATCGACGCCAGCACATTGCCGAAGACATTGACCTCTCCCTCATCGGGCTGAAACAATCCCAAAATATGCTTCATCATCACCGACTTGCCAGCACCGGAACCCCCGATGAGTGTGGTCAGCTTTCTCTCCGGAGCCTGAAAATCAACCCCCTTCAGCACCGCGTCTCCGCGAAAGGATTTTCGCACGTTGGTCATCTTCACCGTATATCGCGTCTGATCCTCTTCCTTCCCGTTTCCCTCCTGTTTCGGACCATCACCATCGCGTATCCGGATATCGCCATGATCTTGCCCTCCCAATAATGCCTCGATTCGCTCGTCCTCCCGCTTGCGAATCTCCTCGGGCTCTCCGTAGGCGATGATCTCACCGTCGTGGAGGACGGCGACGCGATCGGCGATGCGAAAGATCGTGGCCGTATTGTGGCTGATGAGGACGCTGGTGAGCTGATATTTTTCGGTGATCTCTTCCACCATCCCGTCGACGAACTCCATCATCACCGGATCGAGGCCCGTCGTCGGCTCGTCGAACAACACGAGCTCCGGATTGGCCACGATGGCCCGCGCCAGACTGACCCGCTTTTTCATCCCCCCCGACAGCGTCGCCGGAAACTGCGATACGGCGTGACCCAGACCCAGCTCTTCGAGGATGCTGCGCGCCCGTTCGCGCGCCTTGCGTCGGCCCATGGCGTTGTGCTCCACCAGGGGAAAGGCCACGTTGTCCTCGACGCTCATGGAGTCGAAGAGGGCATAATTTTGGAACATCACCCCGATTCGCTTTCGAAGCTTATCCAGCTCTGGAGCGCTCAACGAACTCACGTCCTGGCCGAACAGGCGCACCTGCCCCTCGTCCGGGGCCAACAGGCCGTTCATATGTTTTATCAACACGCTCTTGCCCGCCCCTGAGGCTCCCGCGATGACGGTGATCTTTCCGGCCTCTACCTTCAGATCCACGCCCCGCAACACCTCCTCGTCCTTGAAGCGCTTATGAACTCCCCGCAATTCGACGATGGGATCCTCCTCGTCGATTGGCCAACGTTCGAGCTTGGGCAACAACAAATTGCGTCGTCCCTCCTCTTCTTCCCCCTTGCTCTTCTTCGATTTCGACATCACTACGTCTCTATCGTAGCTATTTGCGATGCACACTAATATTCAACAACAGCCCGATTCCGATGAGCATTGCCAGCATGCTGCTGCCTCCATAGCTCACAAGCGGCAGCGTAAGCCCCACCACGGGCAACACGCCGGTCACCATTCCCAGATTGACCACGACGTGCCAGAAAAACATCGCCGCCACCCCCACGGCCACCAGCACTCCGAAGCGGTCCTTCGCCCGGCGCGCGATATTGAGAGCACATACCACAAACGCAAGATATACCAACAATAGGAACATCATCCCCGCAAAGCCTCGCTCCTCGGCCCAATTGGCGGCGATGAAATCGTTTTCGTGCTCCGGCACAAACCCCTTGTGAATCTGTGTCCCCTCCCCATGGCCCTTGCCCCACATCCTGCCCGACCCGAAGGCCACCAACGACTGCTGTACCTGCCAGGATTGCCCCTGGGCATCGGCCTCGATATTCATAAACGCCTTGACCCGATCCTGCTGATAGTCCTGGAGCACGAAGGAATAGGCCACGGGAAGTGCCACCAACACCGCAAGCCCCAATATGACCAGGCTCTCCCAGCGCACCCCCTCAAATAGGACCATCGTCATGAAGATGGCCACGATCACAAGCGACGTCCCAAGGTCGGGCTGCAACAACACGAAGACCACTCCCATGGCCAACAACACGAAGAGGCGCCACAGCCTGTGCAATTGATAGGACTCCACCTGATTGCGGTCGTGGAAAAACCGCGCCGTCACAAGGATCACCGCCACCTTCAACAACTCCGACGGCTGCATCATGAACAGCCGTAGATCGAGCCAGCGCTTCGAGGCGTTCAACTCCGTTCCCCATAACGCCACGGCCAGCAATAAGACGACCACACCGGCGTAAAACCAGTACGCCCCTCGGGCAAAGATTTTGGTATCCACAAAGGCCATGGCCACGGCCAACACGAGCCCTCCCGCAAGCCATACGGACTGATAGAGATGGAAAGGCGCTGCGGACTGCATGGAAGCACTACGCAAGTTGATCAACCCCAGCGCCGACAGGATCGCCACAACGATGATCAGTGGCCAGTCCAGCCTCCCCACCACGTCCAGCACTCTGTTGCGCCTGGCGATCACGGCTCCTCCTTGCGCAGGCTCGGATCGTCGAGGCGCAACGCCAAAGTCTCGCGTCCCTCACGCGTAAAATATCGATCCAATATCTCCATCGCCACAGGCGCCGCATCCCCCCCTCCGCCTCCGCCGTGCTCCAAAAAGACCGCCACAGCGATCTCGGGATCGTCGTAAGGCGCATAGGCTACGAACCAGGCGTGATTGCGAAGATGCAATTCCCGCTCCTCATGGGGAATCCGCACCGTCCCCAGCCGTGCGACCTGTGCGGTGCCCGTCTTTCCCGCAACTTTAGTATGGGACAACGCCGAGCCCCGGGCCGTGCCCCGAGGACCATGCACCACCAGGCGCAGACTCTCACGCAACACCTCCAGATGTTCCGGATCCATCTCCACCCGCTTTCGCACCGTCGGCTCATAGCTGAACAGGGTCTGCCCCTCCTTATTTCGAACCTCGTCCACCAATCGTGGATAATAGAGATCTCCCCCGTTGGCGATCGCCGCATAGGCCATTGCCAATTGCAGCGGCGTCACCAGCGTATCCCCCTGGCCAAGCACCGTATTCAGATCGAAGCCGCGCTGGTATCCCTCCGGGCTATTCTCCTGGTGCCACTGGCGAGAGGGCACGCGCCCGCTTCGCTCATGGCCCAGTTGAATTCCCGTCAACTCTCCGAACCCGAAGCGCCTTGCATATTCCTCGAGGCGGTCCATCCCCAGCCTCTCCGCCAACTCGTAATAATAGACGTCGCATGACTGGGCCATCGCCTCGTAGGCGTCCACCCGTCCATGCCCCGCACGACGCCAGCAGCGAAACCGGTGGCCGCCGAAATTATGGAACCCCGGACAGTGGTACTCGTCATGCTCCGTGACAACTTCATCCTCCAGCCCGGCCAGGGTACCGACGATCTTGTATACGGAGCCCGGGAAAAAGCCGTTGACCGACTTGTCCACCATGGGACGGAAGGGATCGGTGTCGCTGCGCATTCGCTCCATCGACGACAGCCGTCCCGACCAGGCGTTGGGATTGAAGTGAGGCTTGCTATACATCGCCAGCACCGCCCCGTCGTTGGGATCGACGGCCACCGCCGCCCCCGCCGCGTAGCCCTGCATCGCCTCATCGATGATCACCATCAGGTCCGCGTCGAGCGTCGTCACAAGATCTCGCCCCGGCACCGGTTCGATCTCCTGATACTCCCCGACCAGAAACCGGGCCTCCTCCCCGCTGAGTCGATTTCCCCGCGCATCCACTGCCATTCGATCCAGCCCCGGCGAACCGTGCAGAATCCCGTCGAAATAGGATTCCAAGCCCATTCGCCCCACATAATCTCCCGGCCGATAGCCATAGGGTCGCAGATCGCGCAATTGCCGTGGCCCAATCTCCGAGACGTACCCCAGGCTATGAGCTCCCACATAGTGGAGCGGATAGTAGCGCTGCACCCGAGGGCGCACCTCGACGCCGGGCAACCGAAGGCGATCTTCTTCCAGACGGGCTACGTCGGCACGGGCCACGTTCTGCGCCACCCTCATCTCTCCATGGTGGTCGTTCTCGATGCGCGTTCGCAGCCGACTCATCTGCTGTCCGGACAACCTCAGGTAGTCCCGTAATTTTTCGTACATCTCCTCGTCGGCGTGGCGTCGAAACAGGCCGATATCGACGTAGACGTCAAAGGTAGCCCGATTCTTCGCAAGCGGCACTCCATGGCTGTCCAGGATCTCGCCACGCGGCCCCGGACGCTCAATTTGACGAATGACGTTCTCCGTGCTCACACGATGGTATTTCTCTCCCTCCACGATCTGAATCTGCCACAGCCTCACCCCGAGGGCGCTAAAGGCGACCAGACAAATCGCCAGCAGCCACAGATAGCGGAGCTGATACTTTCTCAAATCCCCTTCGCTAGGTCGCTGTGTCAATTCCGGCGTTGCCATCTGGGGTACCACCTCAGCACTCTTGACCCGGATCAGAACTCCAGTCCGGGCCTTCCTCCTCGAGAATCCATCATTTTCTCCAGTCTGGCAAACCCCCTCCCCATCACCATCGTGACCACCACTACCAAGGGGATCGCCGTCCACATATGGACTCCGATAAGCGCAGTCACCCTTCCCCCCGATTCTCCGGCCAGAAACAACACGGCCAGCATCACCACCGAGTGCAACGGCACGGCCATGGCCACAACGATCGCTCTCGCCACTCCCCACTGGGTCTGCAAATTCGCCCGAAGTGTGCACATGGCGAAGAACACCGCCACCAGGCCCAGGCTATAGACTCCGTACATCCCACCCACCATCCACTCCACGGGCAACAGGAGTGCGAGCAAAATCAGTCCCCCCGATACGAAGTCGCGGTCCAGCCCCAGATAAATGGCGATCGCAATCGGCGTCTGCACCGCCCACCCGGGGGCAGCGAACACCTCTAGCAACACGCTCTCCGCCATCATCACCACCATCGCCATCGCCCATACGATCACACTCGGCATGGCGCTTCCCTAATTCACGTTGGTGATGACGAAGATCTCTTCCAGGCGCGAGAAGTCCACCGCCGGCTCCAGGACCACGTCCTGAAACAAATCACCGGGTCGACTCTCCACCTCCACGACGGTTCCGATTCGAAGCTCCCGGGGAAAGACTCCTCCCATTCCGCTGGTGACCATCGTGTCTCCGACGCGCAGTTCGTCGCGCTCGCTCACATAAGCCACTTTCGCCCGGTAATTCGCCTCGTCTCCAAGCCCCTCCACCACACCAGGGGCCCGATTTCGCTGGCTGACGGCGTCGATCCGGCTTCGCGGATCGGCGCTGAGCACCACGTCGGCTCCTCCGTGATAGACGCGATGGATCTGCCCCACCACACCGTCGGCGGCGACCACGGCCATTCCCTCCTCCAACTCCGCTTCCGTCTCAATCCTGATCTTCACCACCCGAAAATAAGGCGTGACGTCACGCCCCACCACCCGGGCAGGTGCCAACTCGAACTCCGGATGAGCCTGCTGAAACCCCACCAGCTCTCGTAACCTGGCGTTTTCCTGAAGCACTCCGATAAGGCGCGTCTTCTCCTCGCGGAGTCTGTCCACCTCTTTTTGAAGTTCCTCGTTCTCCCTGGCCAACTCCGCGTCACTTCCCAGGCGCCCAAAGAGATTTCCCACCCTTGCTACTGTTGCATGGCCTCCCGACTGCACCGCTCCCATCGCCCCGCCCGCCATGCGCACCGGCTCCGACGTCGATTGTCCGACCTCATTTCCCGGCGCCGACGCCACCATCACCAGCGGCACTACCACCAGCAGGATCCCCAGCAATTTTCCGTGATGCTCTTTCAACCACTCTAACATCGGCACTCCCGGCCGAAGGCGTCACTTCTTCCTTGCATCGGCGCCCACGACAAAACTCGACAAGGTCCATCACCTCATCGTTGGCCTCATAGGGTGGCGCCCGACGAAAACTCTCAATAGGACTGCTCGGCCACCTCTTCCAGAAGCTCCATCTCGTCCAGGGTCTGACCGCTTCCCAGCACCACCGACGACATGGGGTCGTCGGCGATCAGAACGGGCAGCCCCGTCTCTTCACGAAGCAAGATATCGAGGTTTTTGAGCAGCGCTCCTCCTCCGGCCAGGACAATTCCCTTGTCCACAATATCGGCCGACAGCTCCGGCGGCGTTCGCTCCAGGGCGATTCGTACCGCCTCTACGATGGCGTTGATGGGCTCCTGGAGGGCATCGCGGATCTCGTCGGAGTTGACCTCCAGTGTCTTGGGAAGCCCCGCCACCAGATCCCGGCCCTTGACGTCCATGGTCATCACCTCTTCGGTGGGATAGGCCGTGCCGATGGTGCACTTTATCATCTCCGCCGTTCGCTCGCCGACGAGCAGATTATACTTGCGCTTCATATGCTGGATGATCGCCTCGTCCATCTTATCTCCCCCCACCCTGGCGGACTGGGAATATACGATCCCCGACAGGCTGATGACGGCCACCTCCGTCGTCCCTCCCCCGACGTCGACGATCATATTTCCCGACGGCTCGGCGATGGGCATCCCCGCTCCGATGGCCGCCGCCATCGGCTCTTCGATGAGATAGACGTCGCGCGCTCCCGCCTGATGGGCCGACTCGCGCACCGCTCGCTTCTCCACCTCCGTGATCCCGAAGGGCACGCAGATGATGATCCGAGGGGCGTATAATTTTCGACGGTTGTGGGCCCGCCCGATAAAATAGCGCAACATCGCCTCGGTGATCTCGAAATCGGCGATCACTCCGTCCTTCATGGGACGAATGGCGACGATGCTTCCCGGCGTCCTGCCCAGCATCTCCTTTGCCACTCTTCCCACAGCCTTGACCTTCTTTCCGCCCCGCGCATTCTTCTGCACCGCCACCACCGATGGCTCACAACAGACGATTCCCTTTCCCTTTGCGTATACCAATGTATTGGCCGTTCCCAGATCGATCGCCAGATCGTCACTGAAAAGTCCGAGGAGTTTACTGAACATAAAGCCTGGTTCCTCTGCTTGCCTTTCGGCCACTGCCTCTGATGCGGTCCCAACTCGCTGTCGAAGCCATCGCGCCAGGGCTTGATCTCTTTGGACATCGACGCCGCGCCGAACACCTTCGAAGCAGCATCGGTATCCCTTTGCAGTCAGCTTCGCAACGGTCGCAGTATTGAACACCTTTTGCGGCGAAGCAAAAATCTCTGACGGAAAGCTCCCACGCTTACCCGTCGCTCATGGACCTGCGGTGCCATGACTCACTTTACTCGATGGCGAGGGATTTCTCCATTTGCAGACCAGCTTTACCTCAATCTCCTTCCCTATGCGCCGCAATATCCACCGATTATTCTCGCCCCGACGTCTGCACCGCTGAGAGCTGTCAGGGTGACCTTGTCAACCGAATATTGAGTCGTTAACATCCCCCGCCTTCAGCTACCCGGTGGAATTTAACCGGAAGACCCGCAGTTTGATTCCGTGACTCCCGGCCGTTATGAGCCGTCGTCGGCCGCAAGCGACCGAACACGAAGCAGGAGTGAACTCCCATGATAGAAAGATTACGTCGCGGTGCTCAGAGCAGCCTGTCCTATATCCTCATCGGCGTCCTCATCGTCTTCTTCGCCGTCTTCTTCGGCGTCCCTGCCGATGGATGTATGGCCGGTGACGGGTCGCGTGTGCATATGGCCACCGTCGGCGGCGATGATATCCATACCGAGGATGTCAATCCCGTCTTCGTCAACTTCTTCGGCGGCGCCCGCCGCGGCTCCTCACAGGCCGAAGAAGTCACTATGGCTCAGGCCCGAGCCCTTCAGATCGTGATTACCATCCACCTGTTGGCCAAACGCGCCGAACAGGCCGGACTGAGGGTAAGCGACGAGGAATTCGCCCGCTTTATGTACGATCCCAGTCGCAACACCGAATTCGTCACCCATTACGGACGAACCGGGCAATTCGCCGGCGACTACTATCGCAACACCTACGTTCCCAATATCCTTCGCACCCCCATTCCGGCCTACGAGAATTTCAAGCGCAGGGAATTGCTGGCCCGAAAATATCTGGCCATGTTGGACATGCAGGCCCAGGCCACTCCCGATGAGGTCGAGGAGCGCTTTCGCCTCGAGAATACCCGCGTCGATCTCGAGTTCGTGCGCATCGATCGCGGCGCCATCGCCGATGTGGTGGGCATCGACGACGATGCCATCGACGCCTTCCTCGACGACGCCGACAATCAAGAGCGCCTGCAACAATATTACGACGAGCATATCGACGATTATACCTCGCCAGAGGAGATCAAAGTCAGCCGCCTGCGGGTTACCAAGCCCACGACCTCCGACGAAGCGCAGCAAGCCCTTTCGGAATTCGACGACGCCCGCCGGCGTATCGTCGACGAAGGTGAGGACTTCGCCACCGTCGCCGCCCAGGTCCAGGACGGAAACGACGGATCCATGGGCTGGCGCACCCTGGACGCCATCGACCAAGATATAAGCGACGCACTGGGCGACGCCGAAGTGGGTGCTGTCCAGGAAATCGAAACCGATATGGCCTGGATGCTCGTTCGCCTCGATGACCGACGCGACGAAGAGGTGGAGCCCCTCGAAGACGTGGAGCGCGACATCGCCGAAACCCTGCTCCGAGAGGACAGCTTTGAACAATACGGCCGCACCATCGCCGACGATCTCCACGCCCGACTGACCGAGGGCATGACCTTCGAAGAGGCCCTGGCCGACCTCGCCGGCGATCCCCTCGACGAAGAAGAGGAAGCCGACGACCAGGAGACAGACGACGAAGAAGTCGCCGAGGACGATGAAGCCACCGAGGAAGCCGACCTCGATCCGAGAGCGGAAATCCTGGCCTCCCTTTCCACGGAATCCACGGGCTTCTTCAACCTCGTGGGTCAACAATTCGGCGATATGGGAATCGGCGGCCGTAGCTGGGACGAAGTCCCCCGCCTCGGACGCGATCAGGAATTGGCCATTCAGGCCTTTGAATTGACCGAGGAAGCTCCCGTCCACGGCGAAGTGGTCGACCTCAACGGCTCCCTGGTGGTCATCCGACTGCTCGAGCGCGAAGAGCCCGACGAAGAAGACCTCACCTCCGAGGAATTCGCCGAACTCGCCACTCTGGTCCGCCTGGAGAAGGTCAGCGAGCTCATCGGCCCCTGGCGTGAATTCTTCATGGGTCCCCGGGCCATTCAACAGCCCCCGGAGCTCTTCTATCAGGCCATCTACGAACCCGGTGGCTACTTCGACTCCATCTTCCGCGAAGGCGTCGAAGACGGCACGGTCCGACTGCGCGACCGCAACAGCCGCGCCGCCGCTGACCTCAAGCAGATGCTCGAACAAGACCCGGCCCTGACCGACGCCATCGAGCTCACCCCCTGACAACATGTCCCGGCTTCCGGCATCCGAGCCCACTGGATACGGAAGCCCTTTCGGACTGAAAAATAAGGCTTTCGCCGACGAGTCATTGGGTGACCGTTCAGCCACCCTCGCTAACCTTTCTTCTCCGAAGAAGCCCAAGAACGGACACCCTCCCCGTTAGCGGCTCACGATTGATCACATCTTGCGTTTGCTCTGGTTTTGTTGGCCCGAGAACACAGAACCTTGGTGCGATGCCATCCCTGGCATCGTCGTCGCGATACCCCGCCATCAC
>SLPW01000045.1 GCA_007131755.1 Myxococcales bacterium
CGAGATCATCGAAAAATTTCGCGGACAGGGCCGAAGCGTCGACCGCGTCTTCGAAAAGAGCCTCGCCAATCAGGAAAAACTGGTCTCCGACGATATGCGCCGGCGGCTACTCCAGGCCGCGAAGCGAAGCAAGTCCGAGAAGACCTCGACGGCCACCTCCTCGCCAACACTCGAGCACCCCATCGGTTTGAACGTCAAAGACGAATGGATCAGGCTTCGAGAATCGTCGGTGCGAAGCCTCCTGGAGCGGGGAATCCTTCGCACCAACCGACTCGTGGAGGCATTTCTGAGCGTCGACCCCGGAGAGTTCATGGCCGACGACGAGGTCCGCGAACTCCTCCACAACCACCACCACGATCCCGAGGCCGAGGGCGAGCCGCCGGCCTGGCTGGGGATCGATCTCTACGCCATCGCCTTCGAGGCCCTGATGCCCGGCCTCGGAGATCGGGCCGCCGATCTTCTGGCCGGCCGCGGCTACGTGGCGGCCCTTCTATCAAAGCTCGTCGGCGACGACGGAGAGGTCACCGTCGTCTGCCCCGACGGCTGGTGGTCACGCCGAAAAGTGGCGAAGGCCCTCAAACCATACCAAAACGTGCGGGTCCTCTCGGGAAGACCCACCACCTGCGATGGCCTGGAGGGCCAATACGACGCCATCTGGTTCGGCGGCGCCTTCCCGAGGGCCCCCAAGACGGTGCGACACCATCTACGCGAGCCCACGGGAAGAATGGTCACCTTCGTCGGCCCCCGCATTCGTCCCCAGGACCTGGTATGCCTGACCCACCGCGACGACGATCTCCAGGAGCGCATCATCACCCGCGCCAGAGTCCCCGTCGTCGCCGGACCCAACGGCTGGCTCAGCCAGCCCAAGGCGTCATAAACCTCTGCCTGGCGAAATCAGCAATAGACCCTCTCCGTGACGAAGGAACGGGGAGGTGCCGAAACGAGCGCAGCGACGTGAGGCGGAGGGGCCCGTCGCCAAACCACATACTCTCGACGCTCCCAATGCCCCCAAAGATCACCATAAAGTCCCTCCCCCACGCAGAACTGCACTACCGGATCCTGACCCACCTCGATCTGGGAGCCGACGCCGCCAATATCTACCGCTCGCGCCGACGCACTCCAACCTGGGCCTCCGAACTCCTCGAGGTCTACCAGAGGGCCCCGGGGCGACTTACGCTGCAGGTACTGCCCCTGTGGGCACGAGATCTGGATGAGGAGTTGGATCTATTGCGCCCCGGCGCTCTGGAATCGCTGGACGACGACGCCGGCCGCAGGCTCGCAACGCTCTTTGCCGAGCGCCTGCGTGCCGAAGAGGCGACTCTGCCCTCACCAACCCCGAATCCACCCACCCCGGACTGGCTCGAAACCCTGACGGACTGCCGCCAGCACCTGTGGAGCGAGCTCGACGAGGACTGCCCGCCCTTACGCATCGTCGACGTTCCGGCCCTTCGCTGCGGTCAATGGACCCACGGCCGCGCCACGGGCCGCGCCGAACGCACCGTCGCCGTCAGCCTCGACGCCGGTCGTGCTGCCTTCGTGCAAATCCTCCACGAGGAGATCCACCCCGTTACGGACCCGGTGGTGCGGGCTAGTTTCGACAATATCCGTCAGGATACCCGCCAGGGCTCAGCAGGCTATGGCCTCCACTCCGAACTCGAGCGCACCGCCGTCGAAGTGGGCCAGGCTCTCATCGAGGCCCGGGCGCCCGAATTTGTCGACGACTACTGCCGATGGAGAGAGAGATTCAGCACGTAGTAGGCACAGGATGGAGCGCGGGCTGCCAGCCCGCATCAATAATCGGCGAGAGCCGGATGGCTGACGTCTTCTTCTAATTCCGAAGCCCGGCGAAACCCGTCGCCGTCGAGGGTCCAGATTCGCAGCTTTCGGATCTCCTCGATGTCGTAATTGCTCTGGTCACATTGGGCCTCGACGTCGAGAGAGTCGATTTCTTGCTTCGGTTCTCCGCGGCGTTCCGTGATTCCCACGGCGATCTCCATCTCTCCATCGCCGGAGAGGTCCTCGATGATCTGCCTGGTGATATAGGCGTCGAATCTTCCCTCCCCGTAATAGCATCCACCGGAGTTGTCGTAGAGTTCGTCGATCTCCGTGAGTTGCTGTGTCTCGATCTGCCCGTCGACGACGGACTGAACCTCGAGCTGCATCGTGGCCGCGCCCTGGGCTACATGAACGGCAAGACAGAGAAGTCTGTCCCTGTCAGAAAAACGGATCACCTCGCAATTTCGGACCACCACGCCATGTTGGTACGGACCGGTGATGGACTCCCCGAGATAATATGCCCCGTCATGGCCGTCGGCCTGGCTGGTGCCACAGCCCTGGGCATTGATTCCGACGATGGTGTCCTGGCGTCGATCGCCGCTGAAATCACCGATGTAGGCGCTGGTCGGCGTCAGCGACCCGTCGGGATTCATGAAGTCATCGGGACAGCTTCCGGGACACATCGCCTCTTCTCGACTACCGTGGGTGGTTCCCATCTTCGCCTCATCGCCACAGACACGGCCCATGATTTCCAGCGCCGTATCATCGCTAAGAGACAGCTCCCGGAACTCCGGTCTGGGTCCCGACGCCGTCTCAGAGCTCGAGTCCTCCTCGTTGGCCTCCGAAGCATCCCCACCACCGGGTGGTTGAGATTGCGAATCACCGTCATCTGCGCCGGTCTGGGCCTGCCTATCCCTGAGGGGACGAACCAATTCGATATCCCCTGCCCCGACGAGCTCCGGCTCCTGGGTGCGCCCGGGAATGCGCCCGAGCTCTTTATGAGCATAGGACAGCGCAACCTCTGCGCTGATGCTCCCACTTTCGCCCGCAGGAAGTTGTCGAAACGCCTCCAGCAGAAGGGAGCTAAAGGCGGGGCGATCGACGTCGGGCAGAGAACCGGCGTATTGATCGGCGCTGGCGGCGCTCATGATCACCGTCGTCTCTGCGATTTCGGGGATGTCGGACTCGGGCACCACCGGTCGCGCTCCCGGCGCCAGGGACTCCCCGTCGCCGGCCCGACCGCTGAACGCGGCGTCCAGGATCATCACTGTCTGTGCCTGCCGACCGGCCTGAATTACCTGCAAGAGCTCTCGACGCGGCAGGCTCCGACGTTGGATGCCTTCCACGCTCTGCAATGCATCCACCCCCACGAAGGCTGCCTCCCCGCGTTGCGCCGCCGGCGCCCCGTGACCGATGAAGACGAACCACAGCGTTCCCCCCCGTCTGACCTGAGAGGACGCAGCCGCTGCCTCCTGTGCGATCTCCTCTCGCGTCGCCTCCTGGCCCGTCAAAAAGTAGACCCGATTAACCCCCAGAGCTTGCTCGAAAAATGCCTGCCACTCCAACCCGATTCCGACGGCGCCGGGAATGTCGGGAAGATGAGCGTAGCGCTCAATGGCAACGATGACGGCGACGTCATTCTCCCCGGTGGCCTCCACGGCGCCCATCGGCGATCCCTGAAGATCGGATCCACTTTGATGTTGGGCCTGTGCCGTCGACAGCCAGGTCAGCACCATTGCCGTCGACAACAATATCGCGATAACGCGTCGCAAATTCATTTGGCTCCCTCTCAACGCCCGCTGTGGCGCCCAGATTCGAGATACTCAAAGGGTATCAGCGTGGCGAGCCCGCCGCAACGGATGTTGGAGACACATGTGGACCAGTATCTATTCGAATACCTAGTCATCAAAAGGCAAAGGAGATTAGGGGAGTAGGGAGATTAGGGGATGGAATTTATCTCCCTATCTCCCCCATCTCCCTAATCTCCTTGTGCTTTCCGCATTCACGCAAGGATTAGTACCAACGCAGGAGCAGGGGATCTGGATCTAGTTTTTTTGATTTGCGTCCCCCCCACGCCTGCTAAAACGGCGCTTATTCAAGCAGTTGGCTGAGATGCATCCGGGCGTGCTCCATGACACTGTCGTCGTCATGTTTGATGGCCCAGGCGGCTACCTTTACGGGATAGAAGAACCAGCCCTCGCGCACATGGTCATAGATCCCGGGCCACACCTTCCCGCCGAAAGCTGCGAAGTGGTCGACAACGTCGCCGAACGCCTCGTCACCAAAACAGGCATAGAAGATGAGAAGATCTTCGGCGGGATCCCATAATTTTGCCTCCGTCCAGTCCAGGACGCCTCGAAGCCCTCCGTCTTCGTTGAAGAGCATATGGCCGGGGTGAAAGTCCCCGTGGACAAGAGCGGTGTGGGTCGGCCAATTCGCGTCGGAGTCAAGCCAGCGCTGCCATCGCTCGACGACAGACGCCGATGCACCCAGAGGCTCTTTCGCCACCTCAACCCAACGCCGATAGGTTCGGCGCACCTCGTCGATATCATGGGTGGGCAGTCCGGCGGCAGCGACCTTCGCCGCATCGAGAGACTGCAACTCGGCCAACATCTTCGCGATCGACTCGGCGTTGGCCTTCGACAGGTCGCCGGGCTCGATAGCCCCCCAGGACATATTGCCCTCGATGTCCACGCTCCAACCGCGCCGGCCCTCGATCATGGGATAGGCGATGAGCTGCGGGCAATGGATCTTCCAGTGCGGAATTTCCACGGCCAGCACCTTACGCAAGAGCCTGAGAGCGCGGCCTTCCACGCGGCTCGCCAGGAAAACATCCTGCCTACGTGGCGCGCGCAATATCCAGGGACGTCGGTCCTCGTCTTCCACCTTCCACACCCGGAAATCGAGGCCTTCATCGATGACGTCGTCGCCGTCACACGCCAGGTGCAGACCGTGGCGACTCGCCGCTTCCAGTACTTCCTCCCTGGAGGATGCCAATCCATGGCACCGAAACTGCTGTCGCCACCGGTCGATATCCTGAGCATAAGCCCGAAAGTGCAGGATCGTCCCCTGCGCGCTGTGTGTCTCGTCGACGACGTGGGCTCTTTCATAGACCTCGCCAACCACCTGGCCTTCATCGAAGGGGATGACCAGCGTCTCTTCGCACAGTCCGAGGTCGCGAAAACGAAGCACTTCCTCGCGAAGAAGGTCCAAGTCGTCGCCGTGCAAAGCGCTCACGGAGAGGGCGTCGCCGTACTGCGCAACAATCTCCTGACGAGTCTGCTCATCGAGGCGATCGACTTTGTTTAATACGATCTGTCGTGTCACATCGGAGGCACCGATGGACTCCAGCGTATCCAGCGTAACCCGCAACTGGTCGATCCAATCGGGGTCCGAGGCGTCGACGACCACCAGGATGAGGTTTGCCTCGGCGGCCTCGGCCAGCGTGGAACGAAAGGACGCCACCAACTGGTGGGGAAGATTGCGGATAAAACCCACCGTATCGGAGATGACCACTGGCGGAGACGTCGGCGGTTGAAGCCTTCGCACCCTGGTTCCCAGGGTAGCGAATAGCTTGTCCTCCACTCCGGCGGCGCAGTCCGTAAGCCCCTCCATCAAGGTCGACTTTCCGGCGTTCGTATAGCCCACCAGGGCGACCCTATAGGCATCGTCGCGGCGTTCGCGTCGCGCCTCGTCGACCTGTTGGGCCCGCTCGAGCGTATCCTTCAACTCGGCGATGCGGTCGCGGATTCGCTGTTTTCCGAGCTCCACGTTTGTGTGGCCGCGCTCGCCACGCCCGCCACCACCGCGACGTCCCTCGTAGCTGTCATCGTCGCGAAGCCTGGGCAGTTCGTAGCGAAGCCGGGCGATCTCGACCTCCAATTGGGCTTGCTTCGTCCCCGCCCGATACTCGAAGATCTCGAGAATGATATCCGTGCGGTCTCGCACGGCGACGCCCAACTCGCGTTGCAACGTTCGGTGTTGCCGCGGCCGTAGATCGTCATCGACCAGGACCGTCTCCACCGATTTCTCCTCGATGAGCGAAGCGATCTCGGCCAATTTGCCACGGCCAACGTAGGTGGCTGAAGATGGTGCTTGTCTCTTCTGCACCACCTGTTCCACCACCTGAATTCCCAGCGTGGCTGCCAGCTTCTCCATCTCGACGCAGGACGCCTCGACGTCGGCATCGGACTGCTCCGGCGATTGCACCGCCACGATCAGGCCCGTAGACGAGTTATATTGTTGATTCGGCGTTGATTCAGGGTTGCGCTCTTGCATAATCGACCTCCCGCAGAAGACCTCACGGGCAGGCGATCACAACAATTGGCAGTGCCGGCGTCGAAGGGGATCGACGAATACGAAAAAAGCGGCTCGTTCCACCAATACATTGCGATTGCACCGCACCCGCGAAGAAGTCTTCCATAAAATGGAAATTTGGGTACGTGAGTTTGTCTGCGCCCGGGCGGGCGCCGAAACCTCTAACGCAATCGGATGTAAAAGCAGAACTTCCGCATGGAATCACCCAAAAGGGTTGGCAAGCGAGGTCCCGTCCTGGCGACGACGCCGCGTGTTGGAGATGATCGATCGAGTGGACCGACGAAAGAACGATAACAACGCCCAACGATCGATGTCAATCAACGGCTCCGGCACGACTGTGATCGGTTTCCGTCGGTCGTAGTTCCCTGGCCCGGGCCCAGGCCCTTGCCCAGGCCCGCCCTTTGCTGTTTGCTTTTCCGGCTCCTGCTCCTCCCTACGAGTATGATCGGTTTCCGTCGGTAGTAGTTCCCCGGCCCGGGCCTCAACGTTGCCCTTGTCCATGTCCTTGCCCTTGCTCGCAGTCTTGGAGTGGGACAAGGCGGGCCGGGGCGAGGGCCAGGGCCGGGGCCGGGGGAAAGGCGGTCTGGGGCCAGGGACCGGGCCGGGGACAGGGCGGGCTCGGCCACATTGAGTCCTACAGCCGATCAAGATGGATCCCCCCTGCCCGGCCCTGCCGATTTCTACTACAGACATTTCGCTCATCATTCATTATAATGGCTGCCAACTGTGAATGGCTGATACATATTTGGCGAAAACCGGAGTTTTCCCATGCGACTTACCTCGATGGTGATGATCGTCACGAGCATTCTGCTGATTGGAAATGTGGCCCATGCCGATCCGCTGGAGTTGCGACGGCCCTACGTGCAGTCCTCTCCGGTGAGCTTCGGCTTTGACAACCAGCCCGGCACGAGTGGTTGTACGGACTACGAATGCGGCTCGGTATGCTACCACGGCCACGGCGGAAACGATTTCCCCCTGTCCTACGGCACGGACATCCTCGCCGGCGCCGACGGTACGGTGCGGGCCATCGTCAATAGTTGTGCCGACTACGGCTATCTGGGCAATACCTGCGGGGGCCGGTGTGGAAATTACGTCCAGATGGAACACTCCAACGGCGACCGTACCATCTATTGCCACATGCGCCGCGACCACATCTATGTCAGCGTGGGGGATTCGGTCTCCTGCGGCGATGTCATCGGCCAGTCCGCAAGCTCCGGAAGCTCCACAGGCCCCCACCTGCACCTTGGCTGGCGTCCGGGAGCCGGGGCCAACGTCGACGTCTACGGGGGTTCCTGCAATAGCTCGCCGGGAGCCTGGGTCGACCAGGGCTCCTACGGACAACCGCCGAGCGCGGAGTGCGCCTGCCAGCCCACCACCGAGGTCTGCGACGGAAGGGACAACAACTGCGACGGCACCGTCGACAGCGGTGAAGTCTGCGAGATCGATCTCATGCACCAGGCACCCCACTCCTATACGCAGCCGTCGACCACCGACGTCGACGGCGACGGCATCCAGAACGTATGTGCCCGGTTTTCGGCCGGCTTTCGCTGCTTTCGCCCCACCGGAGAGGGTTGGGAGTCCGTGATCAATACGGAGCTGATGGCCGAATCCGACGGCTGGGGCCATCCGGAGTATTACTCCACGGTGCGTATGGGCGACGTCACCGGCGACGGGCGTGCCGACGTCTGTGCCCGGGGGCCCGACGGCTTTAGCTGCTGGCGCTCTACGGGCGACGACTTCGAGCCCTTTGACTCCATCGGTTGGTCCGACGACAGCGGCTGGGACCGGCCGCAATTCTACACCACCATTCGACTCGCCGACCTCAACGGAAACGGCAAGGACGACGTCTGCGCGCGGGGAGTCGCCGGGTGGCGCTGCTATCTATCCACGGGCGAAGGCTTCGGAGAGCGCATCGACACCGAACTTTGGACCAACGACGACGACTTCCACCGCGCCCGCTACTACGGCACCATCCGAACCGGTGACATCACCGGCGACGGCCAGGAAGAGGTCTGCGCCCGCGAAGCCGACGGGTTTGCCTGCTATCGATTTACGGGCGACGGCTTCGAGCGCGTCGCAGATACGGGAATGCGCGACGACCAGGGCTGGGACCATATCAACTACTGGCCCTCCATCCGGCTGGCCGACATCGACGGCGACGGCCGCCACGCCGTCTGTGCCCGCGACTCCAGCAGACTTTTCTGCTTTCGCTTTGAGGGAGACGACTTCGGCTCTCGCTTCGACGTGGCAAATCTGTCCGACGACAGCGGCTGGTCGGACCCCACCAACTACTCCACCCTTCGCGTCGGCGACGTCACGGGCGACGGAAGCGACGATTTATGCATCCGCGCCAACCGCGGCATGTTGTGCTACCGCGTCGACGGTGACGACGTCACCCGCTGGGACGGCCCGGAGTGGTCGAACGCCAACGGCTGGGAGGATCTGGGCGCACACGGGCCGATTTTCATCACCAATATCGATCACGAAGAGCGCGGTGCCCTCTGCGGGCGCTCCGCTGATGGCCTGACCTGTGAGGTCTACGGAGGCGACGAGGACTTCGTCGCCTATCCCCTCTTCGAGCAATTTACGGACTCCGGAAGTTGGCATAACCGGCGCTATTATAGCACGCTGCGCATGGGTCAGGGCCACTGCCGGGCCGATTGGTGCGATCCGGAACCGGAGCCCGAGCCGCCGACAGACGACGCGGGAATCGCCGGTGGTGACGACGTGGGCGTCGGCGGCGATTGGGATACCGGCGGATCCGGTGGGACGTCACCCGGTGGTGATGAAGAAGCCGACGGATACTCGGCGACCATGTCCACCTCCAGTTGCTCCAGCACCTCCGGCGGAAGTGGCAGCTTTTGGATCGTCCTGGCCGCACTCCTGGGGCTGAGCCTGCATCGACGAAGGCGGCGCCAGACCGCAACGCTGGGCGTGGCCCTTTTGGCCATCACTTCGCTGGCATTTGTGGGCTGCGACGACGCCCCCGAAGTCGACGAAGAGGCCATGAGCACCGCCGTCGAAGCCGAGGCGACACAGCCCGCTCGCACCGGCGGAGGCATCTCCATCCCCGCCGAATTCGAGGAATACGACGTCCTGGCCATCCACGGCCCCTGGGCCATCGTCGGTGAGCCCATCGATGTCCCCCGAGGTACGGACGGACCCCTTCGCTACGAGCCGGTATTGCTAAATGAGGGCGAACGCATCGAATGGCCTCTGGACCAACCCATGATCTCCGAGGCGCGGATTGTGGGTGACGAACCCACCCTATTCAGCCTTGGCCTCGACCACGTACTGGTCGGCCTCTCCCTGGACGACCTCGACGATGCTCAACCCTTCGTCGTCGACGACCACCTCATCTCTCAGGTAAGCCCCGCCGCCGACGGCTGCTGCATCACCTATGTGGAGCACGGCGACGAGGGACAGAATCTTCACGTCTATCATCTCGACAGCGGCGAGTCGGTGAGCACCAGGCTGGGCTTCTCCATCGGCTGGGCTCCCGTCGTCGCCGAAGGAGGAGAGCGAGTCGCCTGGACGGCCTCTCCCCACGGCCAGGCCGCCATTCTCGTCGATCGGCCCGGTGGCGACGAAGCGCGCATCATCGTCAACGAGGGCACCGATCTGAGGTGGGAAGAACTCGACCCCTTCCCGGCGGGCATCCACGCCCCGGTATGGACCCCCGACGGCATCGCCTTCGAGAGCGAAGACACCACCCTGTGGCTCATCGACACCGACGGCACCTTCACCCACAGTGCCGACGGCACTCACGGCATGTTCTGGGACGAAACTCGCCAGAAACTCCTCGACCACCATGGCGAGCCCATCCGGTGGCGGGCGGTGGATTGAGGGCTAGCCCATGACGTCGCGGTGAAGGGTGACGCTGACCGGACAGTGATCGGAACCCATCACGTCGTGGTGGATGTCGGCGTCCACCACGAATTCCATGGCCCCCGGGCTGGCCAGGACGTAGTCGATGCGCCAGCCCACGTTTCGCTCCCGGCAATTGCCGCGGTAGGTCCACCAACTATAGCGCTCGGGCTCATCGCAGTAGTGGCGAAAGGTGTCGGTCCACCCGGCGTCGAGCCACTGCTCGAAGGCCTCCCGCTCTTCGGGTCGAAATCCGCTGGTCTCGGTATTGGCCTTCGGACGCGCCAGATCGATGGGCTTATGGGCCGTATTGAAATCGCCCATCACCAGCACCGGCTCGCCGGCGTCGACGGCGGGTTGTAGCAACTGGCGAAGGTGCTCGTAGAAGTCGAGTTTGTAGGGGATGCGGCTCAGATCGCGATTCTTCCCGCTTCCGTTGGGAAAGTAGACGTTGGCCACCTTCAGGTTTCCGAAGGTGGCGATCTGGGCGCGACCCTCGACGTCGAAACGCTCCACGCCCAGAGAGGTCTCGACCTCGTCGGGCTCGATCTTCGAAAAGAGGCCCACGCCGCTGTAGCCCTTCTTGCTGCGGGCCGGAAAGAAATGAGTATAGAATCCCTGGGGCTCACGGACTTTTTTGGGCAACTGCTCTCGAAGGGCTCGGATCTCCTGAACGCCCACGATGTCGGCGCCGCAGTCGTGTAGCCAGTCGCAAAAGCCCTTTCTGGTCGCCGCCCGAAGGCCGTTTACGTTCCAGGCGTAGATGTCGATGGTATC
>SLPW01000137.1 GCA_007131755.1 Myxococcales bacterium
AGATCCCAGTGACCGTAGTGATCCTCACAGCCTCCACCCGGTCCGCAGACGACGAGATCGGCATTTCCACCGATGATCTCCGCCGTATATTCCACGGCCTCCACCGCCACCTGGGCGTCTCTACTTCCGGCGATGAGTTTGATGGGGAAGGGAAACCTCTCGGCGTTATCCCGGATGGGAAATCCCGAGCGAAGACACAGCCCGCAGGGCTCGAAGGTCGTCGCCAGATTGCTCAACAAACTGATGGGTATGGTGTGAAAACACCGGGCGTGGAGTTGCTGCACAATCTCGGGCTCCACATTGGTGGGCCAGACGTTGAATCGCTCCACCGCTTCCAGCGCTCCTCCCCCCATGACCGGGGCCAGCAGGTGCACCAGACTTCCGTAGGGAACGGCCACCAGCCGCTCCAACAGCGGCCGCAGCACCAACAATTGTGCAAAATCCGTCTCTCCCACCGAATAATCCAGCGCCGACCCCACGGCCATCCCCCGCGCAATCGGCGCCTCCGGATTGAGGATTCCGTAGCTCATCAACAGGATCCCACCCATACTATGACCCACCCAGTGGATCTCGTCGGTGGCTCCGAATCTACGAATCGCTCCCAGAATTGCCGGAAGATCGTATTCCAAGTACTCGTCGAGACACCAGTCGTAGCGCCGCGTCTGGCTACTTCCATGGCCTCGCAGCTCCGGCATCCACACGTCGTGCCCCCGCTCGGCGAGCCAGTTGGCCAACGACCGTCCCGGCAGGTGAAATCCCTGGTGATTCGACCCCAATCCATGTAGCAACATCACCGTCGCCCCGGACTGGCCGAATTGTGGCGGGCGCACCCGCCGAAGGTGCAGCCTCAGCCCGTCTTTGGCACGCACCTCGTAATGGACGGCGTCGGCGCAGTCCTCGGTCAGATGACGCCAGGGACGCGCCGACTCGAGGAGATTGAAGACATTGTGTATCACCGCTTCTGGCTCCATTCTGTGGTCGTTCCACACGCTCCGAACTGGGCGAAGCGTTGTCATGCCACCGTAGAGTGATCACATTTATCTGTCACGCCCCCAGGTGGCCCCGAAATTCGGCGCCAAATCGTGTAGACTCGACGTCGTAGTATCGACTTTGCTGGATCTTCCAAATGCGCCTACTCGCCATCTTCATCCTCGCCATCTGTGCCCTCCTCCTCACCTCCTGTGATCTCGGCTTTGATCACGACACCTGCGAGGTCAACCAGACCTGTACCTTCAACTGCCCCGCCGGTGATTGCAATTGGTCCTGCCTCGACAACGCCAGCTGTGACGCCACCTGTGAAGGCGGCGGCTGTCGGGTGGACTGCGAGGGCTGGAGCACCTGTCATTTCGAATGCCCCGGCGGCAATTGCACCCAAGCCTGCAGTGGCAATACCGCGTGCACTCTCATCTGCCCCACCGGCGACTGCGCCCTTGAGTGTCTGGACGAGGCGAGCTGTACGAAAATATGAACCTCCTCCCGGGAAAGCATCGCCACGACGGCGCCATTCTGGGGCTGGCCGTCCCCGCTTTGGGCAGCCTGGCCATCGACCCCCTGGTTTCGGTGGTAGATACGGCCTTTGTGGGCCAATTGGGCACCGCCGAGTTGGGAGCCCTGGGCGTGAACTCGGCGCTCTTCGCCTTTTCGTTTTTGATCTTCAACTTCTTGGCCTACGGAACGACCCCCCGAATTGGACGCGCCGTCGGACGTGGCGATCGACGCACCGCCGGGCGGGTCGTCGTCCAGGCTTTAACGCTGGCACTGATTCTGGGCTCGGCCGTCACGGCGGTCCTCCTCCTATTTTCAGAGCCCATTCTCGCCATCATGGGAGCTGACGGATCCCTCGCCGAGCCGGCCCGCTCCTATCTCACCATTCGAGCCTTCGCCGGCCCCGCGGTGCTCATCATCCTCGCCGCAAACGGCGCCTTTCGGGGCTATCAGGACACGAAGACGCCCTTTGTCGTGGCCGCTGGGCTCAATCTCGTCAACCTCGTCCTCGATCCGATCTTGATCTTCGTCGTCGGCTGGGGCATCGCCGGCGCGGCCGCAGCCACGCTCATCGCCCAGTGGACGGGGGCCCTCGCCTTCTTGTGGCTACTCCTGATACGCCACCGCCGGACCTTCGGCATCCACCTCGTCGTCCCCCGCCCGTCAGAGATGCTCCCCTTGATCCGTATCGGTGGCCATTTGCTGCTCCGCACGGCCTCCCTGGTAGCGACGATGACCCTGGCCACCGCCGTAGCCGCCCGCATGGGCGTCATCGAGGTCGCTGCCCATCAGGTAGCCTATCAATTGTGGGGATTTCTGGCCCTCGTCGTCGACTCCCTTGCCGTGGCCGGACAGGCACTACTGGCGCGCTTTCTCGGTCAGGGATCGCCAGAAGAAGCCCGCGCCGTCGGCAATCGCCTCCTTCAGTGGGGATTTGCCGTCGGCCTGGCGCTGGCGGCCATCTTCTGGGTGGCGAGCCCCTTCCTTCCAGGGCTGTTCACTGACGACACCTCCACCCTGGCCATGATCGCCACCATCTTTGTCTTCGTCGCCGTCCTACAGCCCATCAACGGCCTGGTCTTCGTCTGGGACGGTCTCTTCATGGGCACCGAGGCGTTTCGCTTTCTGGCGATCACCATGGTCGTCTCCGCTGCCGTGGGCTCGGGACTCCTCATCGCCGCGCTGGTCTTCGATTGGGGCCTCACCGGCGTCTGGTGGGCAATCA
>SLPW01000123.1 GCA_007131755.1 Myxococcales bacterium
AGCTAGTGGTGCTCAACGGAAGTCCTGAGCTGTATTCGGCGAGGACTGAGCGACGAGGTCGAAGTCGTCGAAGTGAGGCGATGCTTGTGCATCGTCGAGCATAGACGACAAAGAGATCGTCCTTCGGGACCGGCGAAGAGTGGTTTAAGACTTCTGTTGAGCACCACTAAATTTTGTGCATCTGCCGGCGATCCTAAATTTTCGGATAACGCCCGCGAATGGTTCGCCGCCGGGCTCCCGCCGCGGCGGGAGTATCCGGTGCAGCATCGATCAAACGGAGGATCCGCCATGACGCACACCGGCCTACAGAATATCGATTCCGCCATCCAGAAATTCAATCTCTGGATGAAATCGCTGGACGAAAAACTCCACTGGCAGGACCGAAAAAAGAGCTACAAATCTCTCAAGGTCACCCTCCACGCGGTGCGCGACCACCTGACGGTCAACCAATCCGCCCACTTCAGCGCTCAACTTCCGCTGGTGATGAGGGGTCTGTACTACGAGGGCTGGGTTCCGAGCCGAGTGCCCGTCAAGGAGCGGCAATTGCAGCAATTCTACGACCGGATCCGCGACAATTTCGATCAGGCCCCCGGTGGAGACTTCATCGACCCCGAGCGCATCTGTACGGCCGTCTTCGAATTGCTCAACGAACATGTCTCCCCTGGCGAGATCAACGATGTACGCAACGAATTGCCGGGAGCGATTCGGAAGCTGTGGCCCGAGCCGCCGACCCCCGGGGCGCAGCCACGCGCCTGAACGGTCTGCCTTGCCTAGGGCTCCCGGCTCGACACGCCGGGAGCGAAGGCATCTACGAAAATAAGACGTGACGAGTCAGGAATTGGAGCACCGACTCGTGAAAGTGGATCACCGTCTCTTCACGGCGCCAGCCGTGTCCCTCCTCTTCGTAGACGTGATGTAGGTGAGGCACCCCGCGCCGTTGCAGCGATGCGGCGATGGTCTCCGCCTGATCGGGCGGCACGACCTTGTCCTTTGCGCCGTGGTATAGGGCGACGGCGTCCTCGATGGCGTCGACGCGGAAGATGGGTGATCGCTCTCTGAATTTCGATGCCGCCTCGGGCAAACTCCCAACCAGGGTGTCGTTATAGTGCGCTTCGAATTTATGGGTTCCCATCTGAAGGGCGAATAGGTCGGAGACGCCATATAGACATACCCCGGCCTTGAAGGTGCCCGGATGGTTCACCAGGGCCTGAAGTACCGTATATCCCCCGGCGCTTCCTCCCATGATGACCAGCTTTTCGGCATCCGCCAGTCCCTGATCGACGAGAAACCGAGCCGCCCCCAGCGCATCTTCGACGTCCACCTCTCCCCACCGGCCGAAGAGGGCCTCCATATACTGGCGACCGTATCCCGTACTGCCGCGATAATTGACGTCGATGACCGCCCAGCCGCGAGTGGCGAAGAATTGATTTCTGGGCTCCCAACGCGCCGTGCGTTGCGACGTAGGCCCTCCGTGGATCATCACCAGCGCCGGTGGCGCGCCACTTCCCTCAAATTGCGTGCTCGTCGGCGGGTAATACAATCCATGCGCCGTCTCCACCGGCCCACCGTCGTCGACGGGCCAACTGACGGGACGCACCTTTGATAATTGCTCCTGCGACAGGCGCTCACTGCTCGCAAAGCGCTCCACCTGCGCGCCCTTGTCCTCAGAAGCGCTCACCACGCGAGGAGGAATGGACGATGCCTCACAGATGGCAGCCAGATGTCCCGTCGATGAGACCGAGAGCTGCCGAATCGCCGTATACTCCTCGAAACTTTCGATATCGCCGACGGCGCCGTCGACGCCGATGCGCTCCACGCGCATCACCCCTTGATGGCTGGAGACGGCGAAGAGGGACTCACCATCGCTGCTCCATCCGTAATACCGAAGCCCCTGCACCCAGGCCGGACCTCCGTATTGTCGACCTTCCTTCGACAGAGTCGACACCTGACCGGTGTCCTCGTGGCGGACCACCAATTGCCAATCTCCCGATTCGTCGGTGAGATAAGCCAGCGAGGAGCCGTCGGGGCTGTACTCCGGCTGTAGACAGGCCACCGCCTTGCCACCGGCGACGACTTCTACTTCACCGGCGACGATCATACCGTCCTGCCGGCGCAACGGCGCGGTCTCGAGAAAGGTGCCGTTCCAGGGCATATTGGGCTGATCCCAGCGCACCCATGCTAAGCGGTTCCCCTCGGGATGCCAGGAAGGCTGCATATAGAAATCGCCCCCCTCAGAGACGATCTGGGGCCAGCCCCTACCCTGGGCGTCGACAAGGGCGATGCGATCGGTATCGTCTTGATGATGAACGTAGGCGACCCACTGTCCGTCAGGAGAGACGACGGGGGAAGCAGCAGATCCCCACTCGGGGGTGATCGCCCTCGGAAGCCCCCGATCCAGATCGGCTCGATAGATCCGACCGTCGCCGGCGACGAAGAAAACCGTGTCCCCCTGTACCCGGAATTCACCGCCCCCATAGCCCACACAGCCCTTGACGCTTCGCTTGTCGTTTATCCGGCGCGGCGGCTGTCCCGGCCTTCGCACCATCAACACACCACATCCGTCGCGGCGCTCCAGCCACACCAGAGTTTCACCGTCACCGGCCCACTGAACGTCGCTCAAACCCAGCTCACCGGCGAGCATCTCGGCGCTCATGGGGCTGTTCCACAGGCCGAATTGTCCGGGCTTTTTGTCCATTTCGGTCTCCTCTG
>SLPW01000432.1 GCA_007131755.1 Myxococcales bacterium
CGACATCGAGCCCGTCGACGAAGAGGCCGACTTCGATATTGAGCCCGTCGACGAAGACGCTGACTTCGATATTGAGTCCGTCGACGAAGAGGTCGACTTCGATATTGAGCCCGTCGACGAAGAGGTCGACTTCGATATTGAGCCCGTCGATGGGGAAGCTGCACACTTGGAAGATCAACCGTTCGACCAGGAAAGTGGCGAAGACTTTGATATCGAACCCATCGATGACGACGCGGCTGCGCTCGACGCCGAAGCGGTAGAGCACGACGACGAGGAGGCGCTTCAGGCTGGCGACGACGACGCGGCCTCCGAGCCACAGCCAGACTTTGCAGACGAACAGGTGAGCGAATTCGAGGAAGGGGAAGCCCCCGAAGAATTCGACATGGAAGCTCTTGACGACGATGCTGGCGAGGAAGTCGAAGAATTCGGAGACGAGCCCGACTTCGAGGCCCTGGCGAGAGAGTCGCAGTCCGATTCTGGTGTCAGCGCTCCGTCAATCACTCCTCAGCGGACCACACCACGTCAGGAAAGACAGGTAGATCCTCTCCCCAGCCCCGGCGAATTTCCCATTCCTTCTTCGCTGACCATCTTCCGCGATCAGCAACGTCTGGAGGTTATCGATCTCGAGGCTGAAATCACCACCTTCGGAAAGGCAGACTCCACCACCGAATCCTATGAGGTGGACGCCTCCCTTTCTCCGGATCTGGCGCCCGCCAGCGGTGAAACCCACGAGCCAGATGTGCTCGACGAACTGATCGATGAGCCCTCCTTCGACGAGGTAGACGGGGAGTTTGACGGCGAGGAATTCGACGAGGAATTCGACGAGGAGGCACTCTCCGACGATGCCGAAATCGAAGCCATAAGCGACGACGACGTCATCGGTCCCGACGAAGTAACCGTCGGCGCTGAAGAGCCCGCCGTCGCTTCGGCTACGCACATCGATCTGTCGACCTATCTCGACGATCCCGCAGCCAACAGGCACATCGCCATCTTCAAGCAGAATAAGAACTATACCTTGTACGTATTGGCCGATGAACCTACCCAGCTAAACGACGAGCTCCTCGAATTGGGAGATCACGTCCCACTTAACGACGGGGACGTCATCATCCTTGGCGAAGAATTGGGACTTCACTTTACGACCGCTGCCTGACCCCCACCGTCTAACTCGGGACTCCAACGCCGCTCTCCGCCCTGGTGCGAAGAGCGGCGTTGTCGCTCGACATCACCCTTCGGCGTGCACACCTTCGTGTCTGAACCGCATCGTCGACTCAGGGCGTCATAGAAATAGGGGGAAGACTCATGAAGTCTGATATCGGACAGACCATGTACGATTGGGCCTGCGATCTCTTCGATATCCCCCGCAGCCTCACCGGCGACGGGGTGCGCCGCACGCTTCACTATCTGGGCCGGCGAATGTCCGGTCTCGATATCCACGAGATCCCCACGGGAACCCCTGCCTTTGATTGGCGCATCCCCGAGGAGTGGAACGTCGACGAGGCCTATATCTTGACGCCCGACGGGGAGAAGATCGCCAACTATGATGACAATCCCCTCCACCTGGTGGGCTATTCGGTGCCCGTCGACGAATCTGTATCGCTGCAACGGCTTCAGGATCACCTCCACAGCCTTCCGGAACAGCCCGATGCCATTCCCTACGTCACCTCCTATTACGTTCGCCGCTGGGGGTTTTGCCTCTCCGAGCGTCAGCGCCGAAACCTCGAACCCGGGACCTATCGGGTCGTCATCCGGTCGCGACTTCAGCCGGGCCACATGTCCTATGCCGACACGATCCTTCCGGGACGTTCCGATCGCCAGGTTCTCTTTTCCACCTATATCTGTCATCCGGCGATGGCGAATAACGAGTTGTCCGGCCCCGTCGTCGCCTGCGCCCTGGCCCGCTGGCTGGCCTCTTTCGAAGAGCGCCGACTGTCCTACCGATTCGTCTTCGCCCCCGAGACCATCGGCTCCATCTACTATATCTCGCAACACCTCGATGAACTTCGCCGAAAGACCATCGCCGCCTTCCAACTGACCTGCTGCGGCGATCGGCGTACCTACTCCTTTATGCCCTCTCGCACCAACGACACCCTCGCCGATCGAGTGGCTCGCCACGTCCTGGACTGCCACACCCCGGACTACGACGCCTATACCTTTCTCGACCGTGGCAGCGATGAGCGCCAGTATTGCAGCCCCGGCGTCGATCTTCCCATGGTATCCATCATGCGCTCCAAATACCGAAAATATCCCGAATACCACACCTCCCTCGACGATCTGGACTTCATCTCCCCCCGCGGACTTCGGGAGACGCTGGAGTTGCATAAAAAATGTGTCCGGATACTGGAGAATAACGCCCGCCCTCGTGCTCGCTTTCCCTGCGAGCCGCAGTTGGGCCGACGCGGCCTCTACCCCACGTTGAGCACCCGGGGCAGCGGCCAGACGGTGCGCACCATCAAGAATCTGCTGGCCTACGCCGACGGTACCCGCGACCTCATCGAAATCGCGGAGACCATCGGCGTGCCCTGTGTGGAGCTCATCGACACCTACCAGCAGCTCCTGGACAAGGAGGTGTTGATGCCTTCGCCGCAGATAGGCAAGGAACCGAACAAAGCGAGGCAATAGCAGGCCCCGCCCCGCCCACGGCGAGCTGTTCATCCACTACTCATAATTCTCTTCGACGGCGTCGAATAAGGCGTCGAAGATTGCCCAAAGACTATCCCGAAGCTCCTCCACGGGCACGAATAACCCCGGCCCGTCCGGATGTTGCACTCCCGTCCAGCTATAGGCCAGCGGCGTCGAACCCTGCAGCGACATGCCCCACTCTCTCCAGGACGGGAAGTACTTCAGGCGCCACTCCTGGCCGTCGTCGGGGTGACTGAAGGCAAAGGGCTCGTGCCCTCCGCCGGGAATTCTCATGCGCACTCCCCTATCGTTGGCGAAGCGAATCCGAGAGTGATGGCGTCCAATTCTATCTCCCTGTGTCTGTGTGCGATGGATGGCGTTGCCTCCTACGTGGAGGTCATAGGGAGCCTCCGAGACCGGATCGGCTGACACGTCCTCCAGATACATTCCCAGAACCGTCGACGCCCCGGCGTTTCGGGTCCGCATCATCGACTCGTGTTGGTTGCCATCGTTGTGGATCTTCGGGGCGATATAGGTATTTCCGAGAAAGGAATCGTCGCGAATGCCGCCACCGCCGAGAATTTCGACTCCCATGAACAATCCGGCGTTGGAGTCACCGCTGCGGATATGCAGCCCGTGCTCGTAGTTATTTGCGAGCACGATGCGACTCCACTGCTGGCCGTTGACGTTTGCATGTCCCAGATCGTCGACATGAGTATGAGCCCGGATTCCGGTGCCCATGCGGCGAATCATCAGATTCTCCAGCCGCACCCCGTGAGAGCGAACGTCGATCCCGATTCCGCTATGTACCTGTCCCATATTGATGGGATCGATCCACAGATTGCTGACCCTGGACCAATCGGAATCATCGCCCAATCGTATGGCCACCGTGTCGTTGTCGGCCAGAATCCTCGATCCGTTGCCCTCCAGGATGATCCCGTTTTCGATCAACAGGCCCACCTTCTGAGGGGCGTCGGCGTTGTCATTGTCCACATCGTTGTCATTGATCCCGTTGAGGCGAAGAATGGAGTTCGGCGGAAGTTCATAGGGAACGCCCAGCCCCACAGCCTCCGGAAGCTCATCGATATCGGCCTGCAAGGCCTCCGTCACCGACTCCTGGCCTGTGACGTCGATGCACCGACCTCCCTGACTGCAGGCCTCATGGGACTCGCATTCGCTGTCCGTGCTGCATCGGGTGATGCTCGGATTGTCGTCGGGATTGTCTGCTCCGTTTTCGTCTCCCCCTCCATCCTCGGATCCACCTTTATCGTGCCAGTGCTTTCCCTTGTGGTGATGCTTTCCATTCGACCTATGGTTCCGTGACTGTCCGCGTAAATGATCGGGGCGGTGGTGCATCTGGTCCACCGAGGCCGTTCCGGCACTATCGGCCTCGGGCATCCAATCTCCCGAATCCCCGTCGCCACAACCGCTGGCAATCAATAATACGACCATCGCCACTGCAGGCGCTGACATGCGCATAGATCCCCCTTCCCTTTCCAGTATGTCATACGACTAATCGGCGAAATCCTTACCACTCGCCAGGGCGAATACCCTACTACTCGCCACGCCACTTCCCACTTCGATACAACTTCCATTAAGCCTAACCACTCCCCATTTTTCTTCAAAAGCTTAGAATTCTCACCCTCCTCGCCAACTCCTGTGCGTTGACAACCTCCGTCCCGGTCCTCCTTCTTCACTTGCTCGACAGTCCCTGGAAAATGATCACATTTAAACTCGTCCCACGTGCCAGGATGCCGTGAGGGCTCATTTGCACCTCGGGGGGGAACCGAGGACGTCGTACTGCATCGCCATACCAAGGGGGATACTGATGGCATCGCTACTTCGCGGGTTTGCTCAATCGGTGAGGCAGCACCCGACGCGTCCGGCGCTTCACCTCCACGATCGCACCTATAGCTACGAAGCGCTGGCCGAACGGGCGGCGATCATCGCTGACGCCATCGACGCCGTCGCTCCCTCGGATTACCCGCTGGCCGGTGTCTTCGCCGCCGAAAGTCTCACGGCCTACAGCGCCATCCTGGGCACCCTCGCCGCCGGACGCGGCTACGTGCCCGTACATCCGAAATTTCCGCCACGGCGCATCCGGGACATCGTCGACCGAGCCGGACTGGACGTCCTGATCGTGGGCCGAGAGGCGCTGGAGCAATTGGAGCCTCTTCTTCGCCGCTCCAAGCGTTCCCTGGCGATCATCGCCCCCGAATTCGATGATCTTCGACTGTGGGCCCGCCGTCACGGACGCCACCGATTCGTCTCCTCCACGGCGCTTGCCAATTTATCGCCCACCTTCGAACTACCGAAGGTGGAGCCCGACGACATGGCCTATCTACTCTTCACCTCGGGCAGCACCGGTCGACCCAAAGGAGTCCCCGTCAGCCACGGCAACGCCCGGGCATATGTGGACTATATCTGCCACGCCTACGGCATCGGGCCGTCGGACCGCGCCTCTCAGACTTTCAAGCTGGCCTTTGATCTCTCCGTTCATGACCTATTTACCACCTGGTCTTGCGGAGCCTGTCTCTATCCACTGACGCAGAGCGATCGCATGGCGCCGGGGCGCTTTATTCGCCGCCACGAGCTGACCCTGTGGTTCTCCGTCCCCACTCTGGGGATGACCATGGATCGCTTTCGCCAACTTCGCCCGGGAGCATTCCCCAGCCTTCGCGCCAGTCTCTTCTGCGGCGAACCACTTCCGGCCTCCCTGGCGGAGAAATGGGCCGAGGCAGCGCCAAATTCGTCGGTGGACAATCTCTACGGCCCCACGGAAGCCACCATCGCCTTTACGGCCCACCGCTGGAGGGGCTTCGACGCCTCGCCACGATGCCGAAACGGCGTCGTCCCCCTGGGACAGCCCTTTCCAGCCCAGAAGACTCGGGTGGTGCGTGAGGACGGAAGGGCCGCCGACGTCGGCGAGCCGGGCGAATTGCTTCTGTCCGGAACGCAGGTGACTGCCGGTTATTGGAGAGCTCCGCGCATTACCTCCGAGCGCTATATCACCCTTGAGGACACAGGCGATCGCCTCTGGTATCGCACCGGCGACATCGTGGAGCGCGATGAAGAGGGCTGTCTTCATTTTCTCGGCCGTGTCGACGATCAGATCCAGCTTCAGGGCCACCGCGTCGAACTCACCGAGGTCGATCACGCGCTTCGAAGTGCCGTGGAACACGACCTGGCCATCAGCGTCGCCTGGCCCTACGAGGCGGACCAGGTCGGTGGCATCGTTGGCTTCGTGGCCTCCGACCAACCCCTGGACGAGGCATCGATCCTCGAACACTGCCGCCGGCTCCTCCCTCCGTACATGATCCCCTCTCGCATCGTGGGTCTGGAGAGTCTTCCCCGAAATACCAGCGGGAAGATCGACCGCAAGGCCCTTCAAGAAATGCTCGACTCCGGAGAGGTATGATCGTGAGAAGTTTTCGCGAACACAATCTACGTCAAGCCCTCAGTTCGACGGCCATCGCCACCGATTCGGTGGTCATGGTCCACAGCAGCCTCATCGCATTGGGCCGCATGAAGGGAGTCGCCATCGACGCCCTGCCCGAGAGGCTCTTCGCCGTACTTCGCGACGAGCTGGGAAGAGACGCCACCATCGTGGTGCCCACGTTCAACTTCGATTTTTGCCGCGGCATGGAGTTTAATCGCCAGCATACCCCGTCGCACAATATGGGGGTCTTCTCAGAATACGTGCGCCGACGGCCCGAGGCGCGGCGTTCTCCTCATCCCATGCAGTCCATCGCCGCCGTCGGACCCCTGGCACGGGATCTGTGCGATCGGGACACGCCCGGGGCCTTCGACCCATCGGGAGGCTTCGATGCCCTCATCGAATACGACGCCCACCTTCTGATGCTGGGTTGCGGCATCGACGCCGTCTCGCTGGTCCACTGGGCAGAGCAGAAAGTGGGAGTTCCCTATCGCTACTGGAAGGAGTTCACCGCGCCCTACCGAGACGGGCGTTGGAGTGGACGCCGAACCTATCGAATGTACGCCCGCGACCTGGAGCTCGATCCCACGGTTCGCCTCGACAAGATCGGCCACATCCTGCACCGACGCTCAGAGTTACGACGACTTCGTCTTGGCGCCGGTGCCCTGGAATCCTGTCCGGTGCGCCACTTCGTCTCCACCGCCGTACAGCTCCTCCAAAAAGATCCCAACGCCCTCGTGCGCCCCTCGTCACCGCCGACCGGGAGTCCCTATGTCTCAGCGTGACCAACATCTGCGCAATCTGGTCCTCGAGCTCCTCTCGCCCTCGCTTCGTCGCCACTCCCTGGGCCGCGACGAGATCGACGACGGCCTCAACGTCGTCGACCGAGGACTCGTGGACAGCATCGAATTTCTCAATCTCATCGCCCGCCTGGAAGGGCACGCCGGGGTGGAGCTCGATCTCTTCGACGTCGACCCGAAAGTCCTGACCACCGTCGGTGGGCTCGTCGACCTCCTTTCGGAGGCCACGGCCCCAACCACCTCCTCACGGAGTATGACCCATGAATGAACGAGCCACTCAAATCCTATTCGTCGACGCCGCCGACAGCACCGGAATCGAACACCGAATGGAGCGCCTCGTCCCCTGGGTCCTCCACTCCGACCGCGCCTATTATTCGGTCTTACTCGCTCGTCATGACACGCCCCACAAGCTGGCCGAGCGCATCGCCAGTCCCGACTCCGAGATTTCTCTCCTGAATATGCGTCTACTCATCGCCAACGACGAGATCGCCGGCGGTTTCATCGCATTTTCCGGCCGTCAACTGCTGCGCCGCCGCGAGGCGGACGTCGTCGATCTCTATCGCAACACGGATCCCCATCTTCGGCCCGAGCTCAGGCGGCGGCTCAAGGACCTCCTCCACCTCTTCGCCCCCGTGGGGCCCGACGACTATTATCTGTCGAAGATGCAACTGTATCCCGGAATGAACGGCCCCGCCCTGAGCCAGCCACTGATACAGGAGTGCATCCGACGCGCCCGGGGCGCCGGCTTCGAACGCATCCGTGTCGATATGGACGCGGACTGCGAGATCATGGTCGACGTCTGCCGCGAGCGGGGCTTCGAGATCCTTCGTCGCGGCGAAGCCCCCATCGCCGGAATTCAATATCTGAATATGGCGCTGAGATTGTAGATTGCCGCCGACTCTCGCCCCCCCCTGTCCTTTCGGTTAGATCCGGGTATTGCCGATAGCATGAGCGCCATCGGCTCCGGGCTCACTCGTCTTCGTCAGGCACCAATTCCTCGAGACGCACCTCACCGGCGCGGATCACGGCCTGGATATCGACGTCGTGAGGCCCGCCGATCTCTGCGCCTTCCGGTGCCCCGGTGGGGACGCCGGACATATCCATCACCGCGTCGCGGCTGATGTCGATGGTCTGTGCGGGGAACATTCCGATATACAACGTGGCTGCAGCGCAGATGGCCACGGCCCAGCGCGTTCCCTTGTGTTCCAGCGGCGGAAATTCCTTCTTCGCCGGCTTCATATACATATAGACGAGCACCTTCAGGTAGTAGTAGGCACCCACCACGCTCGTCAGTACGCCGACGATCACCAACACCAGCATCGCCGTCTCGCCGGACTGTGCGTAGACGTCGACGCCGCTGCGGAAGATATAGAATTTTCCGAGAAAGCCCGCCGTCGGCGGAAAGCCGGCCGCCGAGAACATGAAGATCCCCATCACGAGCCCCATAAAGGGGTATTTCAATCCCAGCTCGCCCAGGTCATCGAAAGTCTCCACCGCCCGGCCTCTGCGGCCGAAATAGCTCAGAACGCCGAAGGCTCCTACCACGGCGAAGACGTAGGCCACGGCGTAAAAGAGGATGGCGTCGTTGTGCAGATAGAAGTCCGGATGGGAGTTGGCGGCCACGAAACCGACCATAATATAACCGGCGTGGGCAATACTGGAGTAGGCGAGCATGCGCTTGACGCTCTTCTGGACGACGGCCACGAAGTTGCCGAGCACCATGGAGGCGAAGGCCACGAAGAAGGCCACGTCGATCCAACCCAGTCCAAAGAACCCACCGCGGAAGACCTCCGCCGGAAAGGCCACCACCATCACTCGAAGCATGGCGGCGAAGGCGATCGCCTTAAAGGCGGTGGCCATAAAGCCCACCGCCGGCGTCGGGCTTCCGGAGTAGACGTCGGGAGCCCAGATATGAAAGGGCACTCCCGCCACCTTGAAGATGAAGCCGCTCATGATCAGGACCATCCCCAATATCACCATCGGATAGGCCTCGTGGCCGGAGTCGGTGATATAGATCAAATTCTGGGAGATCATCTCCAGATTGGTCGTCCCCGCCGCACCGTAGATGAGCGCGATTCCATACAACATCAGCGCTGCCGAGATCGACCCCAGGATGAAGTACTTCATCGACGCCTCGGCGCCGCGCGAATCCTTTCGCAAGAATCCGGCCACCACGTAGATGGGGATCGACATCAATTCGAGAGCGATGAATAGGGTCAACAGATCTGCCGCCGACGTCATCACGATCATGCCGATGACGCTGAATAAGATCAGCAGGTAGTACTCCCCACGATCCATTCGGTGACTCTGCAATAGCGCCGGCGAACAAAGCATCGCCAGAGCACCTGAGATACAGGCCAGGGCCGCAAAGAACAGCGCGAATTGGTCGAAATACAACATCCCGAAGAAGGCCGGCCCGTAGGCGAAGACCTCCGGATCGGCCGCCGTGTCCCACAGATACCAGCACCCGGCAGCCGTGGCAGCCAGACCGATCACCGAGAAATAGGCCAGGTAGTCCCTTGGCGTACCCTGGCGGTGGAACATGTCGATCAGGATGAACGCCACCACCACTATCGTGACCATCGCCGCCGGAATGACGGACAAAAATTCCGCCGCTTCCGGGGGAGTCAACAGGGCGAGCGTATTGAAGGTGGACAGCATGTTCATGGTTTCCAAAACCCGTCGCTTCAAAGGCGGCGCCCTGATGGGGCGCCGATGATCACATCTGCATCACTGCGGCTCGATCACTGTTCTTCTTGTTCTTCGTCGGGAGCCGTCGTCGCTCGCTCCCACAGCGAGCCTCGCGGCACCCAGCGCTCGTCATCGACCAGAGGCTCCGTGACGACCCTGGCGTATACGTTGACCCGCTCTTCGTCGGCCTGGGACCTCTCCACGGCGATCTCGACTTCTTCTGCCATATAGTCCAGATACTGCTCGAAACTCTTGTCCATATAGCCCAGGAAGAATTTCGGATAGACCCCCATGAAGATGATCATGGCCACGATGGGCAACAACACGCCCAACTCGCGGTTCGTAAGCCGGGGCATGGCCGCCACCTTCTCGTCCGTGACCTCGCCAAACATCACCCGCTTAAACATCCACAGAAGATAGGCCGCTCCCAAAATCACACCCGTGGCTGCACCGATGGTGAAGATAAATGCCGTCACCTCCGGGCCCACAGGCTGGCCCGTATTGCCCTCGGCTACCGCCACCCCGGCGTGAGGAGCGTGCGAACTATAGACGTCGTGGTAGGCCTCGGGCCGCAAAAAGCGTCCCTCCTCTCCGTTGAGCGGAAAGAAGAGATACTCTCCAAAGGACAGAAAGTGACTCTTCGAGGTGCCCAGAAGGCTCAGGAATTCGCCGACGAATCCCGCAAGCCCCGGAAGGGCTGCCGATCCGAGCATGATCACGGCGAAGCAGGCCGCAAATACGGGCATCACCTTCGCCACGCCACCGAAGTCGGCGATCATCTTGCTGTGGCGACGCTCGTAGAGCATTCCCACGCACAAGAAGAGTCCTCCCGTGGCGATCCCGTGGGCCAGCATCACGTACATCCCGCCCGCCAACCCCTGCGGGGTCATGGCGATGAGACCGAGGACGCAAAAACCAAGGTGGCTCACCGAACTATAGGCCACGAGTTTCTTCACATTATCCTGTACCAGCGCCAGCACCGCTCCGTAGATAATGCCGATCACCGCCAACAACGCGATATACGGCGCATACACCACCAGCGCTTCCGGAAACATCGGAAAGGCGTAGCGAATCAGCCCGTAGGTCCCGAGCTTCAGCATCACCGCTGCCAGGATCACCGATCCCGCCGTCGGCGCCTGCACGTGCGCCAGGGGCAGCCAGGTGTGGAACGGAAACAGAGGCACCTTGATGGCGAAGGCCAACAAAAATGCTCCGAACAGCCAGAATTGCTCCGTATACGTCAGATCCACCTCGGTCAACAGATGGGCGTAGGAGAAGGACTCCGCCCCTCCCTCCAGGTAGACGTACATGATGGCCACCAGCATCAAGACCGAGCCGGCCATCGTATATAGGAAGAATTTGATCGCCGCTTTGACTCGCTGTTCACCACCCCAAATTCCGATGATGAGATACATCGGAATCAGCATCACTTCCCAGAAGATATAAAAGAGGAAGACGTCCAGCGCCACCAGGGCCCCGATCATGCCGGTCTGCAAAAAGAGCAGGCAGATCATATATTCTTTGACGTGTTCTTCGACCTCCGAGTAGGTGGACCACACGGCGATGGGCATCAAGAAGGTGGTCAACATCACCAGCCACAGGCTGAATCCATCGATCCCCAGGTAGTATTGGATGCCCAGGGCGGGAATCCAATCCACCTGCTCTGTCATCTGGAAGGAAAACGCCCCCTCTCCGTCGGTAAAGGACGGATCGAAGTTGAGCAAAATGCCCAGACTGACCACGAAGACGCCGATGGTCGTCAGCAACGCCGTATTTCGCAGCGCCTCCGTCTGATCACGGGGGATGAACATCAGCGCCAAAATCCCCAAGAGGGGGCCGAATGTCGTCAGCGTCAGCCAGGGAAATCCCCCGTCGCCCTCGCCAACCGTCGCGAGCATGGGCTGCAAGGCCATCACGCTGAACATGTTCGTCAACTCAACCATCGTCGTCATTCCCGGTTTCGACTTCTCCGGCCTCTCCTCGAGGAGGGACCGGTCCAGTTAGACAGTCTCACTCGTCATCCGCCGAACATCACGGCGGCCAGCAGTGCGATGAAGATCAGCACCAGCGCCACCGTAATATACGTGGAGTAGCGCTGGACGTTCCCGCTCTGCAAATTGCTCAGTACCCGGCCCAGGCTCTGGATCAAAAACGATACGCCACCGACCAAGAAGCCGGAGATGACGTAGCGATCGATCCAATACGACGCCTTTCCGAGGTCCAGTGTGCGGCGCACGAATATCACGTCGTAGGCTTCGTCCACCCAGTACTTATTCGTCAGCACCTTGTGGAGCTTCTGGGCGCGCTCATAGACGATCCCCGGCAGCTCCGGCCGCTTGATGTACATATAGTACGCAAGGCCGATGCCAATACCGGCCACGAGAATCGCCGCCGCGATGGACAATCCCTCCAGCAAATAAATATCCGATCCGTAGCCAAAGCGCCCCACAATCCGATAGGTGTCGGAGACATAGAACGTCTGGGCGAGCCACTTCTCAAGACCGAGCATCACGTTCTGGACGCGATCACCGAATTGGTAGGCCACGACGTGGGGCCAGCCGATCCAGCCACCGATTACGGAGAGCACTCCCAGCACGCTCAGGGGTACCACCATCGAGTTCGGCGACTCGTGGATATGCTTCTTCGTCTCTTCCTCTGCCCGGCACTCGCCCCAGAAGGTCATAAAGTACAGCCGGAACATATAGAAGGCCGTCAGTCCCGCCGTAAACAGGGCCATGAGATAGATGAACCAGTTCAACCCGGCGCTCATCCCCACAAGCTCCACTGCCTCCAGCGGCGCTTCGGTGACGTTGAGCTCTCTCACCATATCATTGAGGGATTGTCCCGACTCCTGAATGCCGCTCATCACCCCTTCGATATTGAAGACGTGGGCATTGGACATGGCACTCCACAAGATCAGGTCTTTCGAGAAGAAGCCTGCAAAGAGGGGCACCCCGGCGATGGCCGCCGTGGCGGCGATAAAGGTGGCATGTGTCCAGGGCATCAACTTTCTGAGCCCACCCATCTTCCGGATATCCTGCTCGTGATGCATGCCGTGAATGACGCTTCCAGCACCCAAGAACAACAGGGCTTTGAAGAAGGCGTGCGTCATCAGGTGGAAGATGGCGGCCACAAAGGCCCCCATCCCCACGGCCATGAACATAAATCCGAGCTGACTCACCGTAGAATAGGCCAACACCCTCTTGATATCGTTTTGCACGATGGCGATCGATGCCGCCACCAATGCCGTCAATGCCCCTACGACGGCGATGATGGCCATCAATGTCGGACTGAGTGTGACCATCCAGTTCAAGCGACACAATAAGAAGACACCGGCCGTGACCATCGTCGCCGCGTGAATCAACGCGCTGACCGGCGTGGGACCGGCCATGGCGTCGGGAAGCCAGACGTACAGCGGAATCTGGGCGCTCTTTCCGGTGCAGCCCAAAAAGATCAGCAGGCCTGCCGGCAGGGCAATCGGGATCAGGCGCGCCAACTGCTGCGCGTCCTCGCTCATCGCCATCTCGCCAAGTTGGACGTAGTCCCAGGTCCCGGTCATATAGAAGATCAGGAACATTCCCAGGATGAAGAAGAAGTCGCCCACCCGGTTGACCAAAAAGGCCTTTTGACCGGCCTGCGCCTTCTGGGCGTCGCTATACCAGAATCCGATCAACAGATAACTGCAAACGCCCACGCCCTCCCAGCCGATGAAAGTCACCAGCATATTCTTGCCCAGCACCAACATCAGCATCGAGAAGGTGAAGAGGTTCAAATAGGCGAAATAGCGCCACTTATCCGGATCCTCGTCCATATAGCCCACGGAGTAGATGTGGATCAGAAGACCCACTCCCGTGACGACCAGGACCATCACCGCCGTCAGGGGATCGAACAAAAAGGCAATATCCGCATTGAGCTCGCCGCTAAAGATCCACTCGTAGGCCGTATAGGACAGGTAGGGGCCGAAATTGCCGTCCCCCTCGAAATTGCGGGCGTGGTGGATCAGCCCCTGCAGGCTGATCAGGGCGAAGAGAAATGACAGGGCAATCGACCCGCAGGCCACCCAGTCCACCACTTTTCGTGGCAACTTCGCACCAAAGAGCCCGTTGATGATGGCGCCCAGCAGAGGCGCCAGCACGATCAGGCCCAGAAAGTAGAATTCGTCGGCGTAAAGCGTTTCCATCGTCGCCTATCCATTTCACCAGGGTTTTCGATACCCGGAACTGCGATACCTTCGTCGTCTTCACCGCAACGGCTAATATTTCAAATCGGCCAACTCGTCGACGCTCACGCTCCGCTTGTGACGGAAGACGTGAATGACGATCGCTAGAGCTACCGCCGCCTCGGCGGCCGCCACGGCCATCACGAAGAAGGCAAATACGTGGCCGTCCATCTCGAAGCGATAGCGCGCAAAAGCGATGAAGCTCAAATTCACGGAATTGAGCATCAACTCGATACTCATGAATACGATGATGGCGTTTCGCCGAATCATCACGCCGACGAGGCCGATCGAAAAGACCGCCGCCGACAATATCAGAAAGTGTGCGAGGGTTGGTTCCCAGGACATTCCCACTACTCCATCTACGAAGTAAAAACCGTCGTCACCCCCTCAGAGGGGCGCCGACCGTCGTCGACTCTTACGAGACCCGACGTTTGGCCAAAATCACGGCCCCGACGATACTGGCCAGCAACAAGATCGCTGTCAGCTCGAAGGGAACGACGAAGCGGTTTACAAGCTTGACGCTGATCGGCTTGAAAGTTCCATATAGGCCCTTTCGCCCCGGCGTGGCATGGGCCTTGTATTCGCCTTGCGGATCGAGCTCCACCACCTCCGGGTGCAGCGAGGGGGGAAGCTCGTATTGCCGATCCGGATTGAAGGGCTCGTATTTTCCATCCGATGGCTGGGCGACGCCATCTCTCCAGCCACGAAGACGCTCGCGATAGGCCGTCTCCACCGCCATTTCACTGGCGTCGGCGTGCAGGGGGCGAAACAACGCCTGCCACTGCTCTTCGTCTCCCACGAAATATTCCGGCGCCTCACCGGGGATCGCCGACGGCGTCGCCACCATGATCGGCTCGTCTTCCTCCATCTGTACCACCGCCGCCTCTCGGCCCTCTTCCACGGCCTCCATATCTACCACCGCCAAAATGGCGTTCGTCGAAAAGAGGAAAAACAACACTCCTCCGGCTATCCCCAACAAGTAGTGAACTTGAAAGCGGTTGTCCGCCAACTGATCGTCTCGCAGGTTGAGCAGCATGATGATGAATAAGAACAACACCATGATCGCCCCGCCGTATACCAGCACCTGAATGACGGCCATAAAGTGGGCCGACAGCAATACATAGAGGCCGGCGAAACAGAAAAAATCGGCGATCAGCGCCAGGGCGCAATACAGAGGATTGCGGGTAAAGATGACGGCGCAACTCGTGAGCAGCGCGCCGAAGGCGAAAAACCAGAAGAAAAGGGGTTCCCAAAAACCCATGGAAGACTCCACTCGACAGACAAACTCGAAGCCCTCCCGGGGAAGGTCTTCGAGTGATGGCTCATCCGTTTGGTGCGCGTCTCGACGTATTCGAGGCACGCGGCGGGCGCCTGTCTGATAGCGCACTTTGTGCGGGAGGTCAAAGGGCAAGCATCATCAATCACAACCCGCTTTTTGCAAGCAAAGCGTGGTCCCCCTCGACCTGTCTATGAGGGCAGACACAACGGGGCATGGCAGCGGTGATATCACCACCTCCGCCAGCCGTTGATGCCGCCCCATCTCGTAGAACTCACACCCCGATTTCAGGGCCTCTTACGCTGCGTCGCTGTCTGCTTTGGCGCCGCCCTTTCCCCAGGCCGGGAAAGGACATCCCTTGCCGGTGATATGTCGCTCGAATTCGTCCGTAAAGGTCTGAACGTAGCTTCGCACCGGAATGGCGATGGAGTCACCCAGAGCGCAGATGGTATTGCCCTCGATGTTGTCACACATATCCAGCAGCAGATCGAGATCCTCCATCCGGCCCCGGCCGGCCTCGATGCCATCGAGGACTTTCGCCGCCCAGCCCGAGCCCTCGCGACAGGGCGTGCACTGACCACAGGACTCATGGTGATAGAAATGGGCCAGCCGTGCGGCGAGCCGAACCATGCAGGTATTGGTGTCCATAAACGTCAGACATCCCGTCCCCAGGCTGCTTCCAATATCACGCATGGGCTCAAAGCCCAGTTGCACATCCAGATGCTCCGGCTTCGGTGTAACTACCGCACAGGAGGATCCTCCCGGGATATAGGCTTTGAGTTCGTGGCCGTCGCGCATTCCGCCGCCGAAGTCGGGGCTCTCCAGCAATTCACGCACGGTGATCCCCGACGGGGCCTCGTAGACACCGGGATTGTTGATGGGGCCGCTCAATCCGTAGAGTTTCGGGCCTCCATTCTTCTCGATTCCCATATCGGCGAACCACTGGCCGCCATGCTCGATGATGAATGGAATCGACGAGATCGTCTCCACATTATTGACGATCGTCGGCGCCTGGAAGACACCCACCACCGCCGGAAACGGAGGCTTCATTCGCGGCTGGCCGCTCTTTCCCTCCAGCCCTTCGATAAGCCCCGTCTCTTCCCCGCAGATATAGGCTCCTGCCCCGGGATGGACGTAGATGTCGAAGTCAAATCCCTTGCCCAGAATATTCTTGCCCAGATAGCCCTTTTCGTAGGCCTGATCGATGGCGTTCTGAAGCCGCTTCATGGCGAATTGCAGCTCGCCACGCACGAAGATATAGCAATAGCGAATCCCCAGGGCCCAGGCGGCGATCATGCACCCCTCGATATGACGATGGGGATCGAGCTCCATGAGATAGCGATCTTTGAACGTCCCCGGCTCTCCTTCGTCGGCGTTGACCACCAGATATTTGGGAACGTCGCTCTCCTTGGGCAGGAAACTCCACTTGATGCCGCAGGGAAACCCGGCGCCTCCTCGCCCCCGAAGATTGGACTTCTTGACCTCTTCGATGATGGTCTCCCCGTCCATCCCCATCGCCTTGCGCAGAGCACGATAGCCGCCATTGGCCTCATAGACGTCGATATTATAGGCCTTGGGGATCTCGAAGTTACGACTCAGATATCTCTTATCCATCTTCGCCGACGCTGCCCTCGGTCCCGGACCTTTCTCGCCGTCCGCAGCCGACCCCGACTTCTCTTCGTCAGCCGACGTCTGCTCCTTTTCGTCCCCTGCGGAATCGGGCTCTCCGTCTTGCTCCCGTTGCTGTTCCGCTTTCCCCTTTTCCTCGGAATCTTCGCGGGGCTCGTCTTTCTTCTCGTTTTGCTCAGCTCTTTCTTCCGTCATGATCTGTGTCCACGCCGTGTAGAGATGGAAGGTGACAGCATATTGGCTGCCTTCAGGAATGCATCTTTCGAGGATCCGGGAGATCCGTCAGCTTTTCATTCAACTCTTCGAGCACCTCGTCGACGCGCTCGGGCGTCAAATTCTCGAAGTAATCGCTCTCCCCATCGGAGTAGCTGACCTGGAACATCGGCGCCGTACCACAGGACGCCAAACACTCCACCTCAGTGAGGGTGAAATTTCCGTCCGGTGTGGTCTCTCCGACCTGTATCCCCAACTTCTCCTCCAGGTGGTCCATCAACTCATAGCCCCCCATCAACGCGCAGGTCAGCGTGGTGCAGACCTGGATGTGGCATTTGCCCGGAGGCTGCTTGTTGTACATCGTATAAAAGGTCGCCGCCTGCAGAACCCGCGTGGGATGGACGTCGAGCTTCTCGGCCACATAATCCATCACCTCTACGGAGATCCACCCAAACTCACGCTGGGCCAGGTGGAGGGCCGGCAACATGGCCGCCAGAGTATTGGGATACCGACTCAACAACTCCTGGAATTCGGCTTCCGCTATTTCGGAAAATTCAACTGCCATGACGAAAACGCCTCATCGGGTTGTAGGGACTGGCAAAATTTCGCGCCTCGAGGGCCCCCGCAAGCTATGATTGCCCCTCGACCAGTGTCAAACAGAAATCGGACCTTCGAGCTCAGATAGATGTGCTCGGCGAAATCTAGAGATATCCCGATCCTTCGATGCGGAAATAAAACCGCTCTCGGCCCAGGCGACGAAAGCCCAGGCTTCGATACAAGATCGACGCCGGCGTATTCCCCCGGTACGCCTCCAGATCGACGCCGCGAATCTCTTGCTCCTCCGCCCAATCCAGCATCGTCTCCACCAGTCGGGCTCCGATTCCCTTGCGGCGCTGCGTAGGCGTCACATAGAGGGTCTCAATCCACAGCGCACGACCGGCGAATTTCAATGACCAGTTGAAATTGGCCAATATCAGCCCCCCGATCTGACTTTCTTCTCCCCGGACCCTTGCCACCCAGCACAGACATTGGGGCGGCCTGGAGGTCGCCTCCTCCACCACCGCCCGTGCCACTTCCCTCTGCATCTCGAGCCGGGTATCCACTCCCAGAGCGTCCATATCCTCTTTGAACAGCTCTGCCATGACGTCCACGTCGGCGCCAGTCGGTTCATCGATGACGATCTCTTCTGGTTCTCTCGGTGCCACGCCCATCGCGCTTCCCTCTTATGGACCCTTGCGCCTCCTGCGAGGCCAGCGTTTTCAGATCTGCCTCATCTTCTCCAGCATTCCCTTTCTTTCGCTGGCTGGAATCTTCTCCAACACGTCGTCGAACAGCGTCGACTCCTCCTGGGTATGCTGCTCCACCAGTTGTGCCATCGAGCGCAGCACGTCGACGACGACCTCCAGATCCCGCGCCAACTCTTCGGGACTCTTGCCCAGTTGCTCCTGAAGCCAGCGCATTCGCTGGCTCATCTCTTCATGTGCCTCCACCAGCCCGTCGATGCGCGGCTTCAACTCTGGAAAGCGCTTTTCGATCTCGATGAAAAACACCTCTTCTTCCTGATTGAAGTGCTCGAGCATATCCTCCAGCGCTACCTCCAGATCCTCCGAGGCCGATGCCACCACCTGGCGCTGATTCGACTCTCCCACCTCTCCGGCCGAAATGGCCGCAAAACTCGACGCCAGATCATCGAAGAGACGACGCAGGTGAGCATGCTCGTGGTGCACCGTATCGATGAGATCCGAGGTCTGTTCTTTCGCTGTTGTCTCTGACGCCATATCGTCCCGTCCTTTCGCCGACTCGCGGCTCGACTTTCTTCGCACCTGCCACGTTCGCCAACGTTACCCGAGTCCAGCCCCTCGCCGCAAGGAGTCGACCTACATCTCGCTGCATTTTCGGCACCGGCCGGTCCTTGACGTCTGTGAATGCAACATTCTTCGGTGCTCTTTCTTCCCTTCCTACTGGAAATCTCCCCCTACCTTGCTTATAGCTCTGGAAGTTGTCTTTGTGCTGACGCCCTCAACCTGACGCCATCGTTTTGCTTGCGGTGTATTTTTCGGAACTCATCGAATGAAGAAAATCGAAGCCATCATCAAGCCCTTCAAGCTCGATGACGTCAAGGACCGCCTCGACGAAATCGGGATTCACGGCATGACCGTCTCCGACGTCAAGGGCTTCGGTCGCGGCGGGGGCAAAGCCCCGGTATATCCGGGCGCGGAGTATATCGTGGACTTCGTCCCCAAGGTCAAATTGGAGATCGTGGTCCCCGATGACCTGGTCCATCCGACCATCGAGACCATTACCGACGCCGCGCGCACCGGTCATGTGGGTGACGGCAAGATCTTTGTCCTCCCCGTGGACGACGCCTTTCGCATTCGCACCGGAGAATCAGGACCGGACGCCCTGTCCTGAATTGATGACCCTACCAATCCATCACCCCTTTTGTTGTCGTGCCCATCCACATAGGAGCACCTCATGAGCGATCATTCCATCAACTCCATCAAAGCGGCCATCGACTTCGCAGGCAAAAACGATGCGGTGATGGTGGATCTGAAATTTCTGGACTTTTTGGGAACCTGGCAGCACCTGACGATTCCCGTGGAGCGTCTGGACAAGGACCTCTTCGAGGAGGGAATGGGCTTTGACGGCAGTTCCCTTCGCGGCTGGCAGCCCATTCATGCCTCGGACATGCAGGTCCGCCCCGATCCCTCAACGGCTCGCATGGATCCCTTCACCCGCCACCGCACGGTCAGCTTCGTATGCAATGTCTTCGATCCCATCACGGGCAAACCCTACAGCCGTGATCCACGCTATATCGCCCAGAAAGCCGAGCAGTACCTGGAGCAAACGGGCATCGCCGACACCGCTTATTTCGGCCCGGAAGCCGAATTCTTCATCTTTGACGACATCCGATACGAACTCCGTTCAAATAGCTCCTTCTACCGAATCGACTCCGTGGAGGGAGCCTGGAATACGGGCAGCGACGAGGGGCCGAACCTGGGCTACAAACACGCTCACAAAGGGGGATACTTTCCCGTCCCGCCCCATGACAGCCAGGCCGATCTGCGCACCGAGATGGCCCTGACCCTCCAGGAGGCAGGCATCCCCGTCGACGTCCATCACCACGAGGTTGCCAGCGGTGGCCAGGGCGAGATCGGCATTCGCTTCGACACCCTGGTGACCATGGCCGACAAACTGCAGTGGTTCAAATATATCGTCAAGAATGTGGCCCGACGCCACGGCAAGACCGTCACCTTCATGCCCAAGCCCATCCACGGCGACAACGGCTCCGGAATGCACTGCCACATCAGCCTGTGGAACGGCGACAATCCACTTTTTGCCGGGGAGCAATATGCGGGGCTCAGTGAGATGGCTCTTCATTTCATGGCGGGCATCCTTCACCACGCCCCCTCGTTGATCGCCTTCACCAACCCCACCACCAATTCCTTCAAGCGCCTCGTCCCCGGCTTCGAGGCCCCCGTCAAACTGGCCTATTCGAGCCGCAACCGATCTGCCGCCATCCGTATCCCCACCTACGCCTCCTCTCCGGCTGCCCGGCGTCTTGAATTTCGCACCCCCGATCCCTCGGCCAACGGCTACCTCGCCTTCGCGGCGCTGCTCATGGCCGGACTCGACGGCATTCAGCGCCAACTGGACCCGGGCGATCCTCTCGACAAGGATATCTACAACCTTCCCCCGGAGCAGCTCGCAGAAGTTCCCAGCGCTCCCGCCAACCTCGAACAGGCGCTGCAATGCCTGGCCGAAGACCACGAATATCTACTCCAGGGCGACGTTTTCACCGAGGACGTCATCGAAACCTGGATCGACTACAAACTGGAAAACGATATCGAGCCCACCCGGCTTCAACCGACTCCATTGGAATTCTCATTATATTTCGACATCTGAACGCCGGGGTCGTCCTCCGGCGCTCCGATGATCTGCGCCCGTTTACACCGACGGGCACCGATGAAATAGTTGGCCCTGCCGATTCCGTTCTCTCAGCGTCATCGACCTCTTTCCCTGTGAAGCAGTCGCCTCGATGTACCTCGCAACACATCAGCCTCTGACTTATCTCTTCGTCCTCTTCACGGCCGTCGCCTTCTGGACCTACGGTTGCGACGGCTGCGGCGACGCCGAGGTCTACGAACCTCCGGAGTGGGAATTTGCCAGCGAGCGCGCTCCTTACAAGTTGGTCTTTCCGCCGAACTGGTCCCGTGAACCACGAGGAGCCATCAACCCCAATAGCGATATCGAGGTCCACCGCGACGAAACCTTGTTTTTCCTCGTCATTGCCCAGGAACTTCGCTTTCCGGAGCCCAACCTTCTTCAATTCAAGCAAGAGGGGCTGCGAAGTCTGGACGAATCCATCGATGATTTCGTCGTTCGCCGCAGGGGCCCCCTGGAGCTAGACGGTGTATCGGGAATGACCGTCTTCGCCAGCGGTGACTTTCAGGGCGAATCCATCAGTTATATCACCTCCTATGCCATCTCTGACGGCATCGGCTACCAGCTCATCGCCTTCGGCGCCTCGGAACACGAATCAAAGCTCTTCGAAGACGTCGATCTCATCTTGTCGAGCTGGCAATTCGAGTCCGAAGATGGGACAGAGGACGCGCCGACGGTCGACGCCGTCGAGCAGGAGCACGACATGGACACGACAAATTCCCTCGCCGAACCCGAGCAAGAGCAGCAAGAGCAAGAGCAAGAGCAAGAGCAAGAGGAGAATAGCAGCCCTTGACCTTTCTTCGCCCCTGATATCTTGACAGATATCTCATCACCACCGAAACCACGGGTGGACTGGATCGCTCAATCCACTGGTTACATCCATCCCTTATTTTGCGCAGCATGGAGTTAAAGCAATGCCCGAACTGAAAAAAGAACTCTACGACGTCACCATCATGGGATCCGGACCTGCCGGGTTGACCGCCGCTCTCTACACGGCACGTGCCGATCTGGAGCCCGTGCTCTTCGAAGGGCCGCAACCGGGAGGACAACTCACAATCACCACAGACGTAGAGAACTACCCCGGATTCCCGGAGGGAGTCATGGGACCGGAGTTGATGGACCGGATGCGAAACCAGGCCGCCCGCTTCGGAATGGAGAATCATATCTCCTTTATCGAGGACGTCGACATCTCCGATCGCCCACTGACCATCACCCTCGACGACGGCACCCAATTCCAGACACATACCCTCATCGTCGCATCCGGGGCCTCTGCCCGCCTGCTCGGGCTCGAGAGCGAGGAGCGTCTCATGGGTCACGGCGTCTCCACCTGCGCCACCTGCGACGGTTATTTCTTTCGCGACGACGAATTGGTCATCGTCGGCGGCGGCGACTCTGCCATGGAAGAGGCCACTTTCTTGACCAAATTCGCCTCCAAAGTGACCGTCGTTCACCGCCGCGACGAACTCCGCGCCTCGGCCATCATGGCCCAACGCGCCTTCGACGATCCGAAGGTCGAATTTCTCTGGGACACGGAGATCACGGAAATTCTGGGAACTCGCGAAGACGGAGTCTCCGGCGTCAAGACGCTCAACAACAAGACCGGTGAGAGCGGCGAGTTGGAGTGCCAGGGTGTCTTCGTCGCCATCGGCCATATCCCCAACACTCGGATCTTCGAGGGCAAGATCGATATGGACGATAGCGGCTATATCATCACCAAACCCGATACCAGCGAGACCAGCGTGGACGGGATCTTCGCCGTCGGCGACGTCCAGGACAACGTCTACCGCCAGGCCGTCACCGCTGCCGGATCGGGCTGCAAGGGAGCCCTCGACGCCGAGCGCTACCTCGAGCGCCTACACACCAGCAGCTAACAACGCTTTATCGACAACCCGATGCGGCCCCGGTCGGCGTCCACGGAGAGGATCATCACCTCTACGCGGTCGCCGACGCTGACCTCGTCGTAGGGGCTCTTGACGTAGCGATCGGCCAACTCGCTGATGTGCACCAGACCGTCCTGCTTGACGCCGATATCTACGAACGCTCCGAAATCGACCACATTTCGCACCGTCCCTTCCAGCTTCATGCCCTCTCGTAGGTCCTCCATGGTGAGCACGTCGCTTCGCAGCTCCGGCGGATCCAACTCGTCTCGCGGATCACGACCCGGTGAGATCAGCCCATCACAGATATCGGCGATGGTCATCGCACCCACATCGTGGGCTCGGGCCAGCTCGTCAATCACCCCCTGCTGGCGCAGTTGACGGAGCGCCGCCGACAGTCTTTCGTCACCCACCTCGGCATCGGCCCGCCTCAAAATCGCGCGTGCCACCCCGTAGTTTTCGGGATGTATTCCCGTATTGTCCAGCTCTTCGATGCCGCTTCGAATCCGCAAGAATCCAGCACATTGCTCAAAAGTCTTCGCCCCCACCCCTCGAACCTCGCCCAGCTCGCTTCGCGAGCGAAAGGGGCCGTTTTCCTCGCGGTGCGCGACGATACGCCGGGCCAGGGTCGGCCCGATTCCCGCGACCTGAGCCAGCAGTGACTCCGACGCGCTGTTCAGGTCCACTCCCACGGAATTGACCACATCCTCCACCACCGCCTCCAGCGAGCGCTGCAGCGCCCGCTGGTCGACATCGTGCTGGTACATTCCCACGCCGATACTCTTCGGATCGATCTTCACCAACTCCGCCAGCGGATCCTGGAGGCGACGGGCGATGGAGACCGCCCCGCGGTAGCTCACGTCCAGATCGGGAAATTCTTTTCGGGCTATCTCTGAAGCGCTATACACACTGGCCCCCGCCTCATCGACGATGGCGTATTGTACGCCCTCTACCGAGCGCAGCGCCTGGGCCACCACCTCCTCGGTTTCCCGACTGCCCGTACCGTTTCCGATGGCCACCAGATCCGCCTCCTTCGCCCTGACGAGATTGCCGATCATCTCCGGAGCCTTCGACTTTCGCCCGTCGTGGACCCAGAATTTCTCCGTATCCAGTAACTCTCCCGTCTCCCCCACAACGGCGATCTTGCACCCCGTGCGCATTCCGGGGTCAATTCCCACCACCACCCGGCCCGGCATTGGTGGTTGTAACAACAAACTCTTCAGGTTGAGCGCAAATACCTCAATGGCGTGCTCATCAGCCCGATCCTCCAATTCGCGGCGGATATCGCGCTCGATCGACGGGTGCAAAAGCCTGCCGAACCCGTCTTCTATGGCCTGTCGGTGATGGCGAACCCCCGGTCCGTTTTCCTTGATTCGCCGCCTGCAGATCCAGCCGATGAGTTCCTCTTCTTCCACCTCCACACCGGCGGACAACTCCTTATCCTGCTCTCCCCGGCGGATGGCCAGCACCTGGTGGGGTTTCGCCCCCCGTACGGGACAGGAGAATTCGATATACATCTCGTATTTTCGATCCCCCGATGCCCCGCGCCTCTTCTTCGAAACCAGACGACCCCGGCGCTGTGCCCGACGACGTACATAATCACGGATCTCCGGATCGTCGGCCATCTCCTCGGCCAGGATATCTCGCGCGCCCTGGAGAACCTCCTGGTCCGTGGCGTAGTCCTCGCATCGAAATTCGGCGGCCATCGAACGGGGATCTCCTCCTTGCTCCATGCGGCGCGCCACCGGCTCCAGCCCCGCTTCTCTCGCTCGCTTTCCCCTGGTCATTCTCCGCGGACGATGGGGGGCGTAGAGATCCTCGAGCCTCGCTCGCGTTTCGGCCTTCTCGAGCTTCTGGCGAAGCTCGGCGCTCAACACTCCCTGCTCTTCAATGGATCGCAGGATCGAGGCGCGCCGCTCCTCGAGCTGGCGAATCTCGTCGGCCTGCCGCGCCACCTCTCGTATCTGAACCTCGTCCAGTCCCCCGGTCTGCTCCTTTCGATATCGAGCGATGAAGGGAACCGTATTCCCCTCATCCAACAATTTCAGCGTCCGGCTGACCTGGTCTGTTCGCAGTTCCAGGGACGTCGCGATCTTCTTTTTCATTCTCACTACCTGATTTATTGCAAAATTTTCATCACCACCGCGCCGCTGGCGCGGGCTAAAACATCACTCGACGTGGCCACAATTGTGCACCATCTGCGTCGCGTTGTCGGCACTGGGCCACGGCTACCAATTGCTCTGCGGCGTCATATAACGCCACGGCTTCCCCCTCCTGCCACGGTCCACATGCCTTGATGGGCTGACCGTTTCGAACTCTCTTTTTCTCCCCCTCGTCCACCTTAAATTTGGGGAGTGAACGCATCATCTCCAGCGGCGACAACACATGATCCCAGAAGTTTTCCGGCGTCAACTCCTCGAGGTGCACCGCATCATCGATGGCGAACGGTCCCACCTGCAGACGGTGGATCATCGTCGTGTGAGCCGCCGAACCCAGCGCTTCTCCCAGATCTCGCGCCAGAGAGCGAATATAGGTTCCCGGTCCGCACCGCACTTCCAGATCTACCTCCGGAAGGCGCCAATCTCTGATCACCAATTCCTCGATGCGCACCTTTCGCGCCTCGAGCTTCACCTCTTCTCCGGCGCGGGCCAGCTCATATGCCCGTTTGCCGTCGACCTTGATCGCCGAGTAGGCCGGCGGAACCTGGTCCACATCGCCCACAAATTGAGGAAGTTCTGCTTCCATATCCCTTCGCCGAAGGTGATCCCAGGGAGCTGTGCGCACCACCTCTCCCTCCAGGTCCCCCGTATCCCGTGCTTCTCCGAGCCGCATCGTAAACTGATAGCGCTTCTCATCGAGGACCAGAAATTTCGACAACTTCGTGCATCTTCCCAGGGCCACGGGAAGCACTCCCGTTGCTTCCGGATCTAGCGTGCCCGTATGCCCGACCTTTTTCATCCTCGCCAGCTTTCGCACGCGACGCACCACGTCGAAGCTGGTCATTCCACGAGGTTTGTGGACCACTACCAGCCCGTTCTGATCTTGCTTGGCCATTTTGTAGAGCTCAATGACTACGGTTAGAGTGACGTCGAAAGTCCTGTTGCCGACGAAGACGGGATCAATCGACGTCGAGAAGATCGACCAGGGCCTGGCTCAATTTCTCTTCGATGACGTCCGGCGACGCCTTGATCTCGCACCCCGCGGCATTGTGATGACCTCCACCACCGAACTTCTCGGCCAGCGCCGCCACGTTCACCGTCCCACGGGACCGAAAGGATACCCGCCACTGCCCTCCTCCGCGCTCGCGCAACTGTGTCGCCACCTCCACTCCCTGAATGGAGCGCGCATAGTTGATGAATCCGTCCGTCAGATCCTCGTCGACGTCCAGCCCCTCAACCATCTTCTTTTCCACACGCAAAAAGGCCAGGCGCCCGCAGGAGGACATGGACAGAGTCGCCAGTACGCGACACAACAACTCCAGGCGCTCTCGCGGCTCATTTTCGTAGACTTCACTGGTCATCTCCCAGGGCTCCACCCCGATTTCGACGAGCTCTCCGGCGATTCGAAAGGCAGTGCGACTGGTATTGGAGTAGCGAAAGCTGCCTGTGTCGGTCATCACGCAGCAGTACAGATTCTTCGCCACGTCCAGCGAAATATCCCCATATCGAGCGGCCAGCCGATACAACAACTCGCCGGTGGCGGCCGCCGTCGCATCGCGCACGTAGAGGTCGGCAAAATCTTTATCCCACGTCTCATGGTGGTCGATCACGGCCACCTTCTCTCCCCACCCATGCTTCGGAAAATCTTCTCCGATCCGTCCCGGTGTCCCGCAATCTAGCACTACCGTGACGTCCACGGCCTCGATCCCCTCCAGGTCCTGGCGCCATTTTTCGGCACCGGGCAAGAATTCGAAATTGTAGGGGATGGGGTCACGATTGTAGACCGTCACCTCTTTTCCCTGCTCCTCCAACAGAAGCGCCAACCCCAGAGTGGACCCCACGGCATCTCCGTCGGGCGTGGTATGGGCGACCACCAAAAAGTGGTCATACTCCTCCACCAACTTCTCAAAGGCCTTCAACTGCGCTGCCAACTCACCGTTGGTGTCGATGACGGGGTTGTCGCTGCGTCCTTCACCGGCCATGGGACATTCTCCGAACTACGATACAGGGTCACAGCGCTCATCATAGCTTCTCGACTGACGGTACGTCATTCATCGCCGAGACCGGAGAGGAGTTGATCGATGCGATGACCTTTTTGAATCGACTCATCGAAGCGAAACTCCAACTCCGGCGTATATTTCATATGTAGTTCGCCACTGAGCTTGGCCTGAAGAAAGCCCGCTACTCCCTGCAATACTTTGTCGAGCCCTTTCGGTGGCTCCTCCCCGTGGCGTAGCGTGTAGTAGATGCGGGCATGGCGCAGATCCGGTGCCACCTCGGCGTCCACAATCTCGACCTCCTTCAGGCGCGGATCGTTGACCTCGGTGACGAATAAGCGAGCGATGACTTCGTGGACCTGTTGGCTGACCCGATCGGATCGCTCAAAGCCGTGCTTTTTTTTCATCGTCGACCCCTTTTCACGCCGTAAGAAGTACAAGGCCGTGAGGCTCCTCCCGGCTCCGCGCCGGGAGCTTTTCGTCCTCAGTCCAGCGTCGCCGCCACTTCTTTGTGCTCGTAGACCTCGATGACGTCGCCCACCTTGATATCGTTGTAATTTGCCAGGCTCGCTCCACATTCGAAGCCGCTCTTGACCTCGCGCACGTCGTCTTTGAAGCGGCGCAGAGACTCGATGGTCGTGTCATAAATGATCTGACCCTGGCGAAGCAGCCGAGCGCGAGAATTGCGCTTGATGATCCCGTCCGTGACATAGCATCCAGCCACGGTCCCCACCTTCGGGGCGCTGAAGGTGTCGCGAACTTCGGCGTGTCCCACCACATCTTCTTCCACGATGGGATCGAGGAGTCCTTCCAGGATGCCTCGAATCTGCTCGATGGCGTCGTAAATGATGGTATGGGTCAAAATCTTCACCCCATACTCGTCGGCCACCTCGGCGGCTCGCGAGTCCGGACGCACGTTGAACCCCACCACCACCGCCGCCGTCTCCGAAGAGGCTGCCAGGTTGACGTCGTTCTCCGTAATTCCGCCCACGCCGGTGTGGATGATGCCCGGACGTACCTCTTCGTTGCCCAGGCGGCTAAACGCCTCCTTGAGCGCCTCCACAGAGCCCTGGACATCGCCCTTGACGATCACCTTCAGCTCTTTCATCTGGCCTTCGCGGATCATCTGCGACAGCTCTTCGAGGCTTCCCGCCGACTCCTTGGTACGGCTGGCCATGGTTTCCTTTCGGCGTTGCTCGGCGACGTGCTCCGTAATTCGCTTGGCGTCGCTCTCTTCTTCGACGGCGAAGAAGGGCTCGCCAGCCTCAGGGATTCCACTCAATCCGGTGATCTCCGTCGGCTGACTGGGCCGGGCTTTTTCGATCAGCCCTCCTCGATCGTCGTGCATCGTACGCACCCGACCGTAATACTGGCCACTGACGATGATATCGCCTTGCTGCAACGTCCCGCGCTGCACCAGCACCGTCGCTACCGGGCCTCGACCGATATCGAGCTCCGCCTCGATGACCAGCCCCTGTGCACCCCGATCCGGATTCGCCTTGAGCTGCTCCAACTCTGCCTGAAGGGCCACGGCCTCCAGCAATCCGTCGATATTCGTCTCCTGAAGCGCGCTGACTTCTACGAAGAGCGTCGTCCCTCCCCACTCCTCCGGGATCAATTCGTATTCTGCAAGAGCAGTCTTGACGCGATCGGGATTCGCCGTGGGCTTGTCGATCTTGTTGACCGCCACCACGATCGGCACCTCTGCATCGCGGGCATGGTTGATGGCCTCCACCGTCTGGGGCATCACCCCGTCGTCGGCGGCCACCACCAGCACCACGATGTCCGTGGCCTTCGCACCGCGCATCCTCAGCGCCGTGAACGCCTCGTGTCCCGGGGTGTCCAAAAAGGTGGTCATCCCCGATTCGGTCTCCACCATATAGGCGCCGATATGTTGGGTGATCCCACCTGCTTCGGCGTCGATGACCGCCGTTCGGCGCACGGCGTCCAGCAACGACGTCTTTCCGTGGTCCACGTGTCCCATCACCGTCACTACCGGCGGACGGGGCTTCAAATCCTCCTCGTCGTCCGGAGAGGTGTCGTAGAAATTGGAAATATCGAAGGCCACGTTCTCCACGGAATACCCGAACTCCTCGGCGATCAGCGCCGCCGTCTCGAAGTCCAGGGTGGTGTTGACCGTGGCCATCATGCCCAAATTCATCAATTCCATGGCCACTTTTCCGGCCTTGACCCCCATCTCGTGGGCCAGGTCTCCTACGGAGATGAAGTCCTCGATGCGGATCACCTTCTTGTGCTCTGCGGCCTCGGTGATCTCCGTCTTCTGTGGCTGTTGCCTCTTCGAACCCTTGCGACCGGAGCGCCTTCGCTTTCGCCGTGACTTCGCATCATAGAGATCCGATCCCTCCACGACGCGCTTGGTTCGTCCTCCTCGGCGGTGGCTCGAACTTCGATCGTTCTTCTTGTTGCGTCTCTTCCTGGATTTGCGCGACGGCCCCGGAGAGAAGTCTTTGTCCTCCGCCGCAAGCCGTTCTTTGAGGATATTCTCGTTGATCCGTCCCACCACCTTGGCGTCCCCTTTTTTCTTCTTGGGAGCTTGTTTTGGTGGTGGCACCGGTTTTCTGGGTTCTGCCGCGACGGCCTCGACCTCTTCGTCGGGCTCGCTCTCGTCGGTTGGCTGCGCCGCCTCTTCTGGTGGTGACGCTTCGACCTTCGGCTCGTCCTCCTCCTCCTCGTCATCTCCTTCTTCTACTGCCTGCGCGACCTGCTCCTCGCCATGTTCAGCTGGCTCTTCGAGCTGGTCTTCGAGATCTTCGGCCTCCTCCTGGACTTGCGTCTCGGCACGGGCCACCTCTTCTTCTTGCTCCACCTGCGCCGCGGCCTCTTGCGCCTCCCCCTCTTCTGCCTGGGTCTCCGGTTCGGTGGCGATCTTTCGACGCTTTCGCATCGTCGGGCCCACGCCAGCGTCTTCTTCCTCCGACTCCGGCTTGACCTTGCGACGGCGCAGCATCGTCGGACCCACCCCGTCGTCCTCCTCTTCGACATCGGGCTTGGCCTTTCGTCGACGCAACATCGTCGGACCCACCCCGTCGTCGCTTTTCTTGGCCGGCGGCCTTGCGCCGTCAGAAGATTTTTTCTTCTTCTTCTTCTTCTTGCCGTCCACCTTGACGGCCTTCTTGACAGCGTTGACCTCCGAATCGCTCAAAGCCGACATAAAATTGCCGACAGAGATGTCGATATCGAGGCTGTTGATCTTGCTGACCAACTCTTGTTTATCGTAACCCAGCTCTTCAGCTAGTTCGTGTACCCGTTTCGGCATGTGCTCTCCACTCTGTCCGTCGAATTTTGCGATCTTCGCCCGAACAGTTCCGTAAAATCTCTTCGCGATCGTTTGGGTTGGACTATCTATCTATAGCGCTGCGCTCGCATCATCTTCGCATCGTCAATGCATGATACCGACCGCGCAGGGCTGGCGTTGCTTACTCCAAAAAACGGCTCTACTTCAACTGTCGCCGAAAAAACACTTTCGGCACCTCACCGCGCCCGACGTCTACCGTGCTTCAGACTGCGAGCGTTGTGGCCGGTCTGACCGACGCGAAACCCTCCGCGTCATACCTTCACACACCAACCGTTCGGCTTACTTCTCGTGTACTTACGGATGACTCCTCCGGGACATTCCCGTTCGACCTGAGCGGGACCCGTCACCGGTTCGAGCCGCCGCCGTCGACCGACGACGACTCGCCATTTGTATCGGCCTAGACCTGGCCGCCGAGATCTTCGGCCACCTCTCCGTCACCTTCTTGTTGCTCCGGGACCGATCCATCGGCCTCTTCGGCTTCGGCAGCTTTCTGCGATTCCTCGCTGTCTTCAACTTCCGCTGCCTCTTCAGCCTCCTCGGCTTCGGCTTCGGCTTCCGCTTCCGCTTCCGCTTCCGCTTCGACCTCTTCGACCTCTTCGACCTCTTCGACCTCTTCGACCTCTTCGACCTCTTCGACCTCTTCGACCTCTTCGACCTCTTCGACCTCTTCGACCTCTTCGACCTCTTCGACCTCTTC
>SLPW01000069.1 GCA_007131755.1 Myxococcales bacterium
CGCCGTTGTAGAACTGGCCCAGTCCGGGGACGAGCAGGCTCAGGGCGCCGGCGAGGACGGGGATGCGCTCGCGGTCCGGATAGGGGCCGAAGCGGGGAGCCGGGTAGTGATCGGCAGTCTGATAGGGGGCGAGGGAGCGCTGTTCGGGGATGGTACCGTACTGGTCCCCGGAAGCGCCCATTGCGCTGGCGGGTCCGTACCCGTCGTAGCTCGTATGATGGCGGCGATAGCCATTGCCGAAGTCGTCTTCGTACCAGTCGTCGTAGTCGAAGTCCGACGGATGCGCTGACGAGGGGGCGTGAGCGGTGGTCGACGTGGCTGTGGCGGCGCCAGAGCTGAGGGGATAAAGGGACCCGTCCGTGCCGTCCTGGGCGGATTGGCTGTGGGCGATGGCGGGATTGGGCTTGTGTCGGCCTGTGGGGTCGCCATAGCCCGGAGAAGCGTCGGTGCCCGGCGGTTGGCCCTGAGGCCGATGATGCGGGGAGGGGCCGGTGCGTACATAGGGGCGGGGACCTGTTTGTCCCGCTTGTCCCGGGCGCTCCTTGGGCCCCCGCTGGGAAGCGGACGGGAAGGGGCCTGTCGCGGAGGCCGTCGCGCCGGGATGCTCCGACAGGAGTCGTCGCTCCGACTCCGGAAGCCGATACAGCAGATTTCCCTCATCATCGAAATCGAGATCCAGCGTGCCGTGCTTGACCATCTTATCGAGCAGAGCTGTGGCGTCGCGGGTGCTGATTCGCATCCGGTAGGCCAGAAAAGATGGTGTCAACTCCCTGTTGCCCTCGCGATAAAATAGGGAGAGGACGGCATGTTCGCGTTCGTTCATGGATGCTGGGGGGCCAGTATTATTCAGCTCGTTTTGTCATCAAGGTGGTCATCCACCGGTCGTTGAAACAAGGACGCTGCGGGGCGATTCATTCCCGACGAGCGCCGACGAGCGGGTCGGCGGTCATCCTATGTCACGGGACTCGTTGTGTAAACTGCGGGTGGCAGGAAGCAGTCCGAGGTCAGAGGTCGAGGAGGACGCCGGGGTTGAGGATATGATGGGGATCGAGTCGCTCTTTGACGGCGCGCAGGGCTTCGAGGAAGACCGGGGAACGCTCGCGTTGGTACCAGGGGCGGTGGAGGCGTCCCACGGCGTGGTGGTGGGTGATGGTGGCGCCGTGGCGGGCGATGACGTCGGCGGCGGCGAAGCGCACTCGGCGCCAGGCGTCGAGGGTTTCGCCGGCGTCGGGGGCGAAGATGAAGGTATAGTAGGGGGCGGGGCGTCGGGATAGACGTGGGTGAAGCGAAGGGTGAGTTGGCCCCCGCCGCTTTCGTCCATGGCGTCGTAGAGCGTATTTTTTAAGTCGGCGTGAAAGTCGAAAAAGCGTGACCAGCCGATGCTGGTCTCGAAGGTGTCGGCGACGATCCCCACGCTTAGAAGGCGACTCTGAAGATAGGGGGCCTCGAAGAAGGCGTCACGCCAGCGTCCGGCGGCGCCGTCGTCGCCCTTCGAAGTGGGCCGTCGTTCGGTGTGGCGAGGGCCCTTCGGACATTGGCCGCCAGTGTCGACGGCGATCTCCAGGGCCTGTTCCAGAAGGGAGTCCACCGGGACGTCGGCGGACTCAAAGCCCAGAAGCAGTACATGGGCGGGCTGAGAGACGACGCCGTTGAACATGGCCTCGCGCTTGTCCAATAGACGCAAATTGGAGGGAAAGAGATACGCCTGGGCGATGCGGCGGCTGGCGAGGACGGCGTCTTCGAGGTCGTCGAAGTGGACGTTGGCCTTGGAGCGAAAGACAGGCCGTGGTCGGACCTTCATGGTCGCCGACGTAATGAATCCCAGCGTGCCCTCGCTGCCGAGGATGAGGTTCAGTGGGTCCGGGCCGGCCCCGGTGGAGGGGATGTCGGCGGTGCTCCAGATCCCGGTAGGGGTGACGAGGCGGATCGTCTCCACCAGATCGTCGATGCGGGTATAATTGGTGGCAAAGTGGCCCCCGGCGCGGGTGGCGAGCCAGCCTCCGAGGGAGGAGAATTCGAAGGATTGGGGATAGTGGCGAAGGGTGAGGTCGTGATTTGTGAGGGCCTCTTCGATGGCCGGTCCGAGGGCGCCGGCGCCGATTCGCGCCGTGCGGTCGACAGGGTCGACAGGACCGATATCGTCGAAGCGCTTCATGTCGACGCTGACCCATCCCGCGTAGGGCCTGTGGTCGTCGTCGGGGGTCACGCCGCCGACGACGCTGGTGGCCCCTCCACGGGGTACGAGGGCCACGTCATTGTCGCTGGCCCAGTCCATCAGCGCCTGAAGATCGGCTTCGTGGCGCGGGGTGGCGACGAGATCGGGGGCCTCGTCGAAGTCGCCGTGAAATCCACGCCAGATCTCGGGAAAGCTGCGTCCGTAGGTGTGGCGAATGCGCTCTTCTCGAGCGTCCGTGAGCGAGTCGCGAAGTTCCTTCGGAATGGAGAGGCCCGGCGGCGACAATTCGATCTCATCGATGGCAACCGGCTCGCGGACCGGTCCGGACTCTAATCCCAGCATGGCCTGAGCCATCTGTCCCAGCGCTTCACGTTGGGAGGCGTCACCGAAATGGTCGGCCCATCCCCAGCCCCAGTGGTTCATCGATCGTTTTGGCATTGTCGGCTCCAGGGTATTCGTATCTTGCTCGGATTCGTAGGTGGGATCTCGAGCAACCAGAGGATTTTGGTGTGCGACGTCACGACCCCGGACTCCCTCGCTACGCTCGGTCGGCCGAGGCTACGTAAGAAGCAATGTGCATCTGCTGGTTGCTGTAGGGAGGGCAATATGTGTTCGGTGGTTGCTGTGGGGAGCGTTATGTTCGTTCCGGGATCGGTGGGACAGTACCACGATGGCAGGGAGGGAGGAAAATTGCGGATTCCAAGGTCGTACCTAGGTTTGCAGGCACGGTATCAATTTTCTTGATTGTGACTCCGGGGGGAGAGATGAAGAAGAGGGGGGGAGTATGGATGGTGGTGATTTCGATGGGGCTCGTCGTTGCGGCCTGTGGTGAGCCGAAAGAGGACGAACCGAAGGAGCTGGCAGAGCGTGAGGCGGCGATGCGGATCATGGTGGATGCCCTGGAGGTGCCAGAGGTCGACAGAGTGCGGTGGACGGTGACGTCCTGCGATGGGACGGTGGAGTTGATGGACGAAGACGACGATGTCGATCGCTGGACCCATGAGGTGGCGCCGCCGTCGCATATTCTATCCTTCGACCTGTTCATGGAGAGGTATCTGGAGGTGCCGGCGGGGTGCTGGGATGTGGCGGTACGACTGCTGAACCCGCGGGGCGAACCGGTGTCCGACTGCAGCATGGCGCGTGGGGCGCAGGTGGAGGTGGCGAAAGACGAGACGGCAGATCTGGTGTTGTTCAGCCGCTGTGACGGGGTGGAATACGAGCCGAAGGTGGAGATGCTTCGCTTTGAGCCGTCGGCCGCTGTGGAGTGTGGGGAGGAGATCGAGGTCTGTGGAACCGTCAATAGTGACGGGCTCAGCGTCATTCTCGTCTGGCGGCGCGTGGGAGAGGTGCCCCTGGCCCAGCCGTTAGAGACCATGCAGATCCAAGAATTCGGGGGTCGAGTGGAACAGTGTGCGAGTTGGGTACCAAAGCACCACGGAGAGACACAGGGAAGGCTGCGGGCGATCTCCGGAACGGCGGAGGTGATGGACGGCGGGGACACGGTGCTGTTTGGCAATCCCCACGACGCCTGGTTCTCCACCTTTATGGATTGCCCCGACTAGTCTCTTAACAAGCGAATCTTTCTGCTGCGGCCCCAGATCTGCGCGCACTGACTGCGTCGAAGTGGTTCACTGCGCTCACCTGAAACTTGAAGATGCGCTGCATCGCCTGCGTTTCTTCTCCTTGTCATTACGCGCATCTCCGGGCCCTCGCGACGAAACGTACGCTTGTTCAGGGACCACGGAGATGGATCACGTTGATGGTGCTGCGAGATGACTTAGATTCAGAAGACGCCGCAGGTGATTCATTCATCTGCGGAAAGGGACGAACAACCGCTGGGGGGCGAGTCGTGCCGAGGAAGTACGCCTTCGAGTGCCCCGCAGGGACCACTACGCAGTAGCTGCAAGCGAGGTCTGTAGATGTACAAAAGACGGGGGGTAGTAATCGGGGCCGCATTCTTGTTGGCCATGGGATGTGGATTGGCCACGGGGTGTGGAGAGGACGGTCCGGATCGAGATATGCCGGAGAGGCAGCCGCAGGATACCGGTCTGGCGCTGGCCATCGATTTCCAGGGCGATACGGATGTGGGCGGGTTTCGCTTCGAAGTCCGCGAGTGCGACGGGGACCTGGTCAAAGAAGAGACGAAGTCGCTCGAAGATCTGGTGATTCCGGGGATGATTCCGGAGTTCGTGGACGGTCCCTTCGACGCCGATTCCAGACACCTCTTCGCCGATTATTTCACTACCATCGAGCCCGGGTGCTACGACGTGGCGGTGGAGCCGGTGATGACGAGTGGAGCGCCGTCTCAGGATTGTTCGCCGGCCGTGGCCACAGAGGTCTTCGTGGTGAACGGAAAGACCACGGAGATCCTGATGATAAGTCAGTGCAAGGGCGACGAGACGGGAGGGTTGGACGTGGTGGCGGCGCTCAACCACCCTCCGTCGATCAAGTCCATCGATTATGCGCCATCGAAGTTCGTCCACGAATGCGAGATCGTCGACGTCTGCGTGACGGCTCATACACCGAATAGCGATCCCCTGGAGTTCGAATTTGAGCAGACGGCGGGACAACAGCTTCGGTTCCCGCTGGAGGTGACGGACCCGGTAGTAGAGGGAGATCGAGTCACCAGTTGTATGCGCGCCGTCCCGCTGTGGAACGACGACTACGAGTTCAAGGTCACGGTCTACGATATGTTCTGGCAGGAGGGGCAAAAGGTGCGCATGGACGATGCGCTGACGGAGAAATCGCGAGCGGAGATGACCTTTCAGTTGTACAGCAACTGGGATATCGAGCTGGAATGCTACGATCAGGAGGAGGACCTCTTCTATCGCTTCGACGGAGTACGAGAGATTCAACGGGCCGAGGGGTGTCGCCCGATCTGGCCCTATGAATTCTTCTGTTCCGAATTTCACTGGGATGAGACGGAGCGAACCTGTCCCGGCGGTTGGTTCCAGCCGGAGACAGTCTATCCGCTATGTGAAGATCACGAGGGGATGTACGACGAATCGACGGCCCGCGAGCCGCGACAGACGATTGCGCAGTAGAGCTCGGGATGGGCGGTGGGGTTTCGGCATGTGCGGGAGTTTGGGGAAGCCTGCGTAGATCGAGGGATCGACTGCCGATAGGCAGGAGCCAATCGTCTGAGGAAAAACAAAAAAAAGAGAAGCCGCGTCCAATCAGGAGACGCGGCTTCTCTTTTCGGAGTGTTGCCTCTGGTGAATCAGGAGGTCTGCCGGCGCAAGGCGGTCAATTCGATGACGTCGGCACCGTCGGTGCAGGTTCGACGGCCCGGGTGTTTTGCATTGCGGGCGTCGAGATCCATCAGGTTGAGCGCGTCGCGAAGCGCGCCGATCTGGCCGGCGGCAAGTCGGATGCGGCGGTGAGTCTGCCACCCGAGCTCGCCGGCGTGCCGTTCCAGGCGGAGCTCCAGCGTCGGGGCCTCGCCGGGTTCTGCTACCTGGACGAGTTCGACACGGGTGTCTTCATCGTAGCCGAGGAGATCTCCAAGTCGCTTTTCAATCGTCATCGCCAGTCCTCGAGAATTGGATAATCCATCGGGCGGTCTTGCCGTCCGCCGGTGATGATATTGATAATACATTTCAATTTCAGGTCAAGGGGGAAAATGATAATTGATTTCAATAAGGGTTTGGTGGGTAGGCGAAGGGCCCCTCCGAGCGACGGCTGAACAGCGCCGTCGCCCACCTCCCCAGTCAAGCTGGGGAGGGTCAATAGCCTTCGATGGAGGTCTGGAATTCTCGACGAAGGGCAGAACGGGTGAGTCGAATCGATGTCAGCCCGATTTGCTCTGGGATTGGTCGATGTCGGAGGACGAGAAGGAGACCTTGCCGGTGAGCTTTTCGAGGTGGTCGACGTGCTCTTGTTCCTCGGCGATATGTTCTTCGATCCAGAACATGGTGCCGGGGTTGGCGGCGCCGGCGACCTCATGGGCGCGCTCCCATGCTTTGAGGGCGTCGCGCTCGAGCTGAAGGGCGGCTTCGAGCATGCCGTCGATGTCGGCGGCCTGTCGGATGGTAGCGGGCTCGACGGTGGGGACGCCGCCGAGGACGGAGACCTTCTCGCCGACCAGTTCGGCGTGCTCGAGGGCCTCTTCGCTCGATTCGTGGAAGAAGTCGCGATAGATCTCGCGGGCGTCGCCGGTGACCATGACAGCGGCCTGCATATACTGGATGACACCGGCCAATTCCCAGGCCATTGCGTCGTTGAGGCGGTCGATCAGCTCTTGTTTCGAACTCATGGGCAAACTCCAGATGAACATGAAAGGGGATATTGCGAACGGGAGAAGAATAGGGCGGAGATTCGGGACGTCAACCACATTCGCCGGAAGTTCGTGTTCAAGGGGAGGGGGGATCCTGGGAGCCCGGGCCCGATTCATCGATCCCGCCTGGATCGTCGGGCAGCGGGGTTCCGAGTTCGGCGTGAAAGTCACGCAGGAGCTCCTCGAGGTTGGGATCGGAGTCGTCCAGTTTTTGCAGAGAGATGAAGTCGCCCTTCCACCTGGCGAGCTCCGAGGCCACGTCGGAGTCGAGGCTCGTCAGCCCGTTCAATTCGAGAGTGTGGCCGGTCCAGGTGGCCAGACCGGCGGCGGAGTCGGGATCGAGGTCCGTCAACCCGTCGAGAGAGAGGAGACTTCCCGACCACGTGGCGAGTTCTTTCGCTACAGACAGGGGGAGTTGACGAAGGCCGTTGAGGCGGATCCATTCGCCGTCCCAGTGGGTCAATTCGCGTGCTGTCTCCGGGGAGAGGTTCTCCAGTCCGTTGAGGCGAAGCCAGGCTCCCGTCCAGTTGGCCAGTTCCGAGGCCACCTCGGGGCTCAGTTCGGAGAGTTCGTTGGCGTAGATGCGACGGCCCGGCCATTTGGCGAGGTATCCGGCCGTTTCGGGCTGCAGAGCCTGAAGGCCATTTAGATAGAGGGCGTCGCCAGTCCAGTTTGCGAGTTCGGCGGCCGTTTCGGGTGGGAGCTCAGCGAGGGCTCCGAAGTAGAGTCGTTCGCCGCCGAAGTTTGCGAGTTCGGCGGCCGTGTCGGCGCCGAGTTCGGTGAGCCCATTGAGATCGAGGCGCCAGCCATCCCATTTTGCCAGCTCGGCGGCCACGTCGGGGGCCAGAGTTGTGAGCCCGTTGAGTCGAAGGACGACACCGCTCCACCTGGCGAGTTCGGCGGCCGTCTCGGGGCTAAGTGTGTCGAGGCCGTCCAGGGGGAGCCACTGGCCGCTCCAATTGGCGAGTTCGGCGGCCGTATCGGGATCGAGGGAGCGCAGGCCTTCGAGGATAAGCCAACCCCCGCCCCAGCTTGCGAGTTCTGTGGCGGTATCGGGATCCAGAGATTGCAGTCCTTGAAGATTGAGCCATTGTCCCTGCCAATTGGCGAGCTCGGAGGCCGTGTCCTTATCGAGGGTGGCCAGACTTTCCATGTCGAGGCGGACTCCCTGCCAGGAAGCCAATTCCCGGGCGGTGTCGGAGTCGAGTGAGTTGAGGCCGTTCATCTCCAGAGTCCCGCCCTCCCACTTCGAGAGTTCGGCCATCGCATCGGAGGACAGCGCGGACAGGCCATCGAGAGAGAGGCCACGTCCATCCCAGCGGGCCAACTCGGATGCAGTCAGGGCATTCAAGTCTTCGAGTCCGTCCAACTCCAGGCGAAGTCCTTCCCACTGGGCCAGATGGGTCGCTGCTTCAGCGCTGAGATCGGACAATCCGCTCAGTTCCAGAAGCCACCGTCCCTCCCATTTCGTCAGCTCACGGGCCGACTCGCCATCAAGATGCTCCAGATCAGGCAGGGAGATGGCCTGGCCGTCGAACTCGCTCAGCGCAGATGCCTGGTCGGCCGTCAATTCCCGGATGCCCTGAAGAGCGAGGGCCTGATCATGGAAATCAGATAGGGGAATTCCACCGAGTTTCCTGTCGGAAAATTCTTCCTGGTTGTTCCGGGAGATGGCCAGGAATTCCTCCAGGGTACGCGGTGGCGGATCGCTGTCGTCTTCTGAGGACGGATCGGTCTCGGTGGGGCGATCTGCTTTTTCGTAGGTGTCATCGTCCTGGGCTTGCAGTGCCTCGTCCGGGGGGAGAGGGTCGGAGGTCTGGTCCGTCTGAGACGAGGCGCAGCCGGTGATGGCGCAAAGGGCGATGAGGACGATGGCGCGGCAGATTGTATCTCGTGAGGTATTCATCACGAAAATACTGACATTCTATTGATCTTCGAACAAGGAATCGTCGCCGTCCCAGCACTTTAATTCGTTCAAGACGGTGACGGCGCAGAGGGTTTGTTCGCCGGCGTCGATGATTTGCGAGATGGGAGGAGACGGCGGAAGGGCAGGGGCGTCGGGTCCGGCGCAGCGAAGGGCGCCGGAGGGCTCGAGAGTGCACATAAAGCCGGATCCGACGGCGATGTCGGCCGCCAACGGCGAAGGGGGCTCGAAGGGGCGGGGCATCGGGTCGAGCCGGCAAATGGGCCGATTGGAGAGATCCAGGGCGCAGACGACGTTGCTGCTGGTCTCGAGCAGGTGGACGTATTCGTCGAAGGGCTCGTCGGGGGCTGTATGACCACCGAAACAGCGGCTCGGCTCCCAGGGGCCGGCCACACAGGTGCGATCTGCGCCGGCGGAGATCTTGTCGAAGGGGCCGGAGGGGGGATTTCGGTGGGCCGCGTCGAGCTGGCCCCAGCAGTGGATTTCGCCGGTGACGTCGATACCACAGCTATGATGGTCCCCGGCGGCGATGTCGAGGAGGATTTCGTTCGGCGCGTCCAGTTGGCCATAGCGGTTGTCGCCCCAGCAGATGGGGCGCGACGTCGGATCGAGGCCGCAGGCGTGGTCGCGGCCGACGGCGATGGCGGCGAAGAGTTCGTTCGGCGGCGCGACGAAGGTGTCGAAGGTCTCGTCGATAGGCCAACATTCGACGAGACCGTTCTGAAGCAGCACACATGCCTGGCGGTCAGAGGCGGCCAATTGGCGGATGCCTCCCGCTGGCCGTGGGGGCGGCAAGTGCAGGTAGGCGTCGATATCGTCAGCCACATCGGGCAGTACCAGGAGTTGATCCGGGTCCTCAGGAGGCGCGGGCTCGGGCGGTTGGTCGTCCTGGGCTGCTGTGGTGGTGGCGAGGCCCACGGCGAGAGTCAGGGCCAGTGCGAAGGTGGCGATGATCGTCAGTTCACTGCGCATGGTCATCCACCGGCGAGAGGATCACAGGGCTGTCAGGGTTAGAAAATAGGAGCAGGTTGTCGGGGTGCAAGGACCGACGGGGGGCTCGGGGTCGGGCTCGGTCTCGGGGTCGGTCTCGGTCTCGGTCTCGGTCTCGGGCTCGGGCTCGGGCTCGGGCTCGGGCTCGGGCTCGGGCTCGGGCTCGGGCTCGGGCTCGGGCTCGAACTCGGTCTCGGGGTCGATCTCGATCTCGATCTCGATCTCGGTCTCGGGGTCGGGGTCGATCTCGATCTCGGTCTCGGTCTCGGTCTCGGTCTCGGTGGCGGTGGCGGTGGCGGTGGCGGTGGCGGTCACCGTTGTAGTGGAAGTGGCGGTCGCCGTGGCGGTTTCGGAGTCGGAGTCGAGTTTGAATTCGATGTCCGTGGTGGGCTCTGGGGTGAGGAGGTCGGCGACGAAGCCCAGGTCATCGATGGTCTGCAACACCTTTTGGCGTAGCGTGTCATCAGACCCGCTGAGAATGATGGTGGCGGAGTCCGTGGCGAGGTCCACGTCGTGGGAGACGACGCCGTCGAGGGCGTCGAGGGCTTTCTCGACGCGGGCGACGCAGCTTCCGCAGGACATGCCGGTGATGGAGATCTCAATTCTTTCGGACACCGTGGTACCTCGGGTATGCAATGTCGGTGGTCTTCGAAGGTCCCCTCCGCATTCCTTGCGCTTCGGCTCCTCCCCACTCGTTCCTCGTGGGGAGGATCAATAGCTGGACACCGCGTCTCGTGCCCTGCGACGGAAAGCGTAGAGCGTCGTCGAAGGCAATTGATCCTCCCCGTACAACGGGGAGGTGGGCGGGTAGTCGACGTCACCGACGTCGAGCGCCGGGTCGGAGGGGGCCGTCAATCGGCCTTCTTCGCCTCGTCGTCGCGTTTGTTGTCGTCCTCGCCACTGTCTTCACCATCATCTTTGTGGATCGCCCATTTTTCGATGGGCTGATCTTTGAGCTTGAACCAGGCGAAGATCCCGATGGCCAAGAAGACGATGGCCGTATACTGGGCCGGGGTCAGGCCGAAGTAGCGCGGGTCACCGCCGGGGATCTCGTTGGGGAGGCGGTAGAGCACGTCGTCTGGCGAGGGATAGGCGCGCAAAAAGTCGAGGAAGAAGCGGGGAATGGAGTACAGTAGAGGCAAAAGCCACAGATAGAGTCCGCGCCGGCGCGGTTTCATGCCCAGCCACAGAAACAAGACCATGATCGCGAACCAGAGGATGGCCTCGTAGAAACCAAGGTTGTGTCGGATGCCGCCGCCGAGGTGCTCGGCAAAGGGCATGGCCAGCGGAAAGATCTCCGGGCCGATGCCCGTGGTCTCGTGGAACCAATTCCACGGGCCGAAGTCTTCGGCCAATTTTCCGGGGTGATCGTAGGCGAAAGTGCAGCCCAGTCTGCCGAAGAAGAAGCAGATCGCCAGAGTCCAGGCCGCGAGATTTGCCCAGGCAAGGTGATCCTCGTCGGGGTTGCGGCGCATCCATATATAGACGGCCAGTGTACCGCCGATGACTCCGCCGACGCTGGAGATCATACCCCAGAACTCCAGGAGGATGAGCGGGTTCTCAGCCACCTCTCGTGGCGAATAGGTAAGGACGGCGAAGATGTGGGAGAAAATCCAGCCGATGATGATGAGCCAGATCCCGAAGTTGTGGAACCTCTCCTCTTCGACGCCGATGATCTGCTTTCCGCGGCGACCGGCCAGGTACATACCGATGATGAGGCCCACGGCGATGGAGAGGCCGAAGGGATAGATCTCGGCAGGACCGATTTCCCAGGGGCCGAATGTCGGATGGCGTAGGACCCCTTCGTCAGTGAACAAAACCCCGAGTAGGTTCATGGTGTAGCTCCAAAAAAGTACCACAGCGCAGCAGTAGACAATGCAAAAACATCGCCACCACTACCGCAAAGCGCTCAGGGGTTCAATTTGTGAGGAGAGGAAAAAATTTCCGGAGGACTTTGGAAGGGACAACTACAACGGCAAAATAGCAAAAGAACAAGGAGATAAGGGGATGGGGGGGATAGGGAGTAATCTCCTTTGCTTTTTGGTGGTGAGGTTTCCGGATGGATGGCGTTGGAGGGCGATTTGCGGGGGACCAATGAGGGTCACGGGCGATCGAGCCTTCGGGACAAAAAGTGGTCGGCCAGTACGAGGGCGGCCATGGCCTCGACGACGGGGACGGCGCGGGGGACGATGCAGGGGTCGTGGCGGCCTTTTTTGGCCATGGATCCCGTGGTGCTGGCGGGCTTGAAGTAGACGCGCATCGTGATTCTTTGGCCATTGGTGATGCCGCCCTGGATGCCGCAGGCAGCGGGGCTGATGCCGGCGTGGGGGCCGCTTCCGGCGACGCCGGTGTGGAAGTCGGCGCCGCGGGCCTTGGAAGCTTGTGGGGCATCGCCGAGACCGGTGCCGACGACGGCGCCGATGCTCATAAACGCCGAGGCCAGGCGGTTTTTCATCTTCATGAAGACGGGATCGCCGAGTCCGGCGGGGAGGCCGTCGATCCAGATCTCGACGACGCCGCCGCGGGAGTCTCCCTCGTCGCGGCAACGCTCGAGGGTCTCGGTGATGCGACTTGCCACCTCGAGGTCCGGGCAGCGCGTGGGGTGGCGATCGACGTCGTTGATGGTCAGTCGCTCGGGGAGATCCCGGGCCTCGAATTCACCGATGCTGCGGGTAAAGGCGACGATGGAGACCTCGTCGGGCAGCAGCAGGCGGGCAAAAGAGCCGCCGATGACGCGGCAAAGGGTCTCGCGTCCCGAGGCGCGGCCTCCGCCGCGGTAGTCGCGGTGGCCGAATTTCTCCTCCCAGGTGCGGTCGGCGTGGCCGGCTCGGTAGTAGTTGGGGTCGTAGTCGGAGCTTCGGGCGTCTTTGTTCCAGACCAGGACGGCGATGGGGCTTCCGATGGTCTTGCCCTCGAAGACGCCGCTCAAGATCTGGGCCTGGTCGGCCTCGGAGCGCGAGGTGGTGATCTTGGACTGGCCCGGGCGCCGGCGGTCGAGGTGGGGCTGGAGATCGCGCTCCACGTCGACGGGGACGCCGGCGGGGAAGCCGTCGATGACAGCGCCCATGGCCGGACCGTGGGATTCGCCGAAGGTGGTCAGGGAGAGGAGGTTTCCGAAGGTGTTTGGTTGCATGGATTCGCTCGGTCACGACCCCGGACTTCCTCGCTACGCTCGGTCGGCCGGGGCTTCGTAAGAAGCAATGTGCGTTTGGTTGGTGCTGTGGGGAGGGACCCCGGACTCCGGCCGGGGCTACGTAAGAAGCAATGTACGTTTGGTGGTTGCTGTAGGGAGCGCGATGTGCATTCCGAGACTGACTTGGACCTTGCATACCCGAAACCGTCGATCGCCCTCGCCGAACAACTCCACATCTCCGTCTGCTTCTTTCTTAGCCCCGGCCGACTGTTGTTCAAGGAGCCCGGGGTCACAGACGTCGCGGACCAGGGGTTGAACGCCTGCTTAAGTGATCACCTATATGTAGTTGGTAGTTGGGAAATTGCAAGTGAGCGAAGCGAACGCAACTACTCCCAAAAGCGCCGTTGCGCTTCTGCTTGTGCTTCGAAGAAGAGATCTCCCTGAAGGTGCAGGGTCTCCGGCGGTGGTTCGGCGACGTCGGTGTAGTGTAGGTCGAGCCAGGCGCGGCATTTGGGGGTGAATTCGTTGCGTTTGATGTGGGGGCCGGCGGCGTGGACGATGAGGTCGACCGGCTCGAGGTCCAGGTGATGGGGTTGCCAGCCCTCGCGGGCGGAGATGTGGGCCGTGAGTTCCCAGCGGCGATCTTCGAGGGCGCGGAGGATGGCGTGGCTTGCGCCGCCGCGGCCGAAGACGACGGCTCTTCCGGGGCCGATATCGTGGGATTCGAAGAATTCGAGGCATTCGGACATGCCTCGGACGTCGGTGTCGGTGCCCGTCCAGGGGCGTTCCGCGTTGCCTGGAGCGCGGCGAAGGGTGTTGAGGGCCGAGAGGTCCTGCGGTGCGTCAACGCGGGGACATTGGGCGGCTTCCCGTTTGAGGGGAGAGGTGACGGAGAGGCCGCGGATGGGGAGGTTTTCGAGGGTTTGGAGACTTCGGTCGAGCATTGCCTGTGCGACGGGGATCAGGAGGTAGCTGTGAGCCCCCATCGACCGTCGGCTGGACTGCGCCTTTGGCCACTTCCCCCCTAACGGGGAAGGGTTTGGAGCCCCCATCGACCGTCGGCGGTGCCATAGGGCGCCCTGGCTCTGGTGGACGGGGTGGCCGACGAGTGCGTCGAAGTGGGTCGGCGGCGGTCCGGCGAGGTGTGGGAGAAATTCGTTAAAATCCGTGGGGGTGGGGTGGTCCGGGGTGCGGCTTCGAAGTCCGACGGGGAGGTAATTCGTGGCGTTATCCGCTGCGAGGATGGGGCGCATCCAGGCGAAATCGCGACTCGTGGGCAGGGCGGTGGAGTTGGGCGCGAGGTTTCGCAGCCGGGGCAACAATTCGAGCAGCGTGTCCAATTCGTCGAAGCCGCGGATGGAAGGTGCGAGTTTGAGTTCCACTCTTTCCTCGGGCATCTCGAGCGTCTTGCATAGGGCCCGACGTGCGTCCAGGAGTTGTTGGACCGTCTCGGAGCAAATCTGAGCCGGATGGGAGGAGAGGATCACGCGCTCAGGCATAGTTGCGGCCAGGTCAGCATCGAGCTTCGAGACGTAATGGACGTCTACATCCCAGGCGCAGGCGTCGGAAAAGTCTGCGAGCCAGGTGGCGTCGGGATGGCGCAGGCTGGCGATGAAGCCCGTCGTGTCGGCGTCGGCGGGACGCCCATCGAAGACGTCGCTTCGAAGCTCGACGCCGGCAAAGCCCAGGCGCCGCACGTCGCGTTGGGCGCGGAGAAGGTCGTCGCAAGAGGTCGGGACGAGCCACGTCTTTTGAGTCAGCGGACTTCCAGCCGAAGTGGCCGCCCAGCGAAGAAGGGTCGCCAGATCGCGGGCGCTTCGCTGCGGGGTGCGCCCGCGTGGGATGGGGAGGCGAAGGTGGGCCGCGCGGCGCCAGCGGGGCGGGCGGGTCTGTTCCATCCAGTGCCACTCTTCGGATTCCGAGAGATCGGGACGCACCCGGGGGCGATTGGAGTCAGCGACGGCGTCGCGCCAATTCTGGCGGTCGAGCCAGACGACGAAGGCGCGCTCGTCGACGGGATGGACGCCGGCGCCGCAGGCGATGATGGGAGCCGGTGAGGTGTCGCAGAGATCGGCGAGGATGATTTGTTCGGCCCGACGAAACTGGTGGCGATCGGCGGCGAAGGTCAGCCCCGATCGCAGACGAATCTCGTCGTCGAGATCGAAGAACGGACGCTGCAGGAGGGCGGACACAAGGGGGCCCAGCGTCGATTTTCCCGAGCCCCGGTGGCCGATGAGGACGACCGGGCCGAGGCGCTCGAAGTGCTCTGATGAGATGGGTGTCGAATCGTAGGTCATGAAAATCGGTGTGGAAACTTGCGTATCGGCGCCGACTCCGACAATGTATGCGTGGAATCTTAGGGATGCTGCAAACAACGGTTCGTCGCCCGCCAGAGTCCGGCAGGGAGCGACGAGGAGTCAAGAGGCCCGCCACAGCGGCCGAAAAAATGACGAGAACGGGGTCAATTTCATGGACAGGATGAAGAATCGAGCACTTGGAGTGATAGTGGCGGCGGCGCTGATCTCGAGCGCCAGTGTAGCAGCAGCCGGCAATCTGCCCAGCGCCGCAGAGCTGGCGCAGATGGACGAGGAGGAACGGGCTGAGCTGGACGACGAAGATGTGGATGCCATCTTGGACGCCGCCGAAGAGGATGCCGAAGAAGAAGGGGCGGACGACGAAGATGGCGAGGCGGGTGAAGACGCCGAACCAACAGCGGCGGAGTGGGAGACGTCGCTGCGCGATCCCATCACTCCGATCATCAATAGCGAGGGCTCGATAGGATTTCACGGCATCGCCTCGGCGATCAGCCCGGGGCCGTTTACCTTCCAGGCCGGGGTTTTGGCTCAGGCCACGGGGGGCAGCAACTTCATTCGCCACAACGACAGCCATCGGGCGCTGGGAGCGAATGTAGTGGTCAACGCCTCGATTACGGAGAATGTGGGCGGCCATTTTCGGCTCAACGCGCGCAATAACTACAACCGGGAGTTTGGCCGTCCCCAGGCGATGCTCGCCCAGGGGGATATGAGCTTCGGTGGAATCGGTCGCGTTGAGGTGGACGAGGGGATCTGGCTCGGCGGGGACCTGACCGTCTTCGTGCCCTCGAGCTTCGATTCCGTAGGGATCAGCGGGGGAGCAACATCGGTACGACCGCGGCTATTGTTCAGCATGGATGTGGACAAGATGATGGGCGCCGAGCCCGACCTTTATATTCCGCTTCTGGTGCACGCCAATATTGGCTACCGCGTCGACAATACGGAGTCACTCGTAGAGGATCGGCCTCAGCCTCCGGACCGAATCGAGCGCACGGCCTACGGGATTTCGGCCTACGATATGGTGGAGTTCGGACTGGGCGTGGAAGCGCCGCTTCCGAATGTGACCCCTTATCTGGGCTGGACCCTGGGCATCCCCGTCAATGGCGACGACGGTGTCTGCGACGACGGTCGGGCGCTGAGCTGCGTATCCGACGTCGGTGGCAGCGCCTTTCCCCAGGTATTGTCTCTGGGAGCCAAGGGTGAGCCCGTCGAGAATTTCGGGCTTCACGCAGGACTGGATATCGGTCTGACCGGCGAGCAGGCCGAGGGATTGCCCGTGACCTTCCCGTACGAATTCCACTTCGGTGTCAGCTATACCCTCGATCCGTCGTTGCGGGGAACGGTGCAAATCGAGGAGACATTGGTAGAGCAAGAGGTAGAAGTAGAGGTCGAGGCGCCACGGGGCTGGCTGTCGGCGGTGGTCGTCGATGAGATCACGGGATCCCCCGTCAGGGGAGCCCAGGTGCAGTACGTGGATATGCGCCGAAATCCCCAGCTTACGGATGGCGATACGGGAGAGTTTCGCTCCTATACGTTTGAGCCGGGCACGAATCTGGTGATTCAAGTGGATCACCCGGATTACGAGACTGCCTACGCAGATTGGGAGATTGAGGAAGGCTCGATGGAAGTGGAGGTGGCAATGGAGCCACTTCCGCAGACCGTCTTCGTCGCCGGTGAGGTGGTGGGAATGTCGGAGGACGGCGATCTGGTGCCGCTGTCAGGAGCTGATCTGCTGTTGATTCGAGATACCGGGGATTTCACCGATGCCGTCACCGACGAAGAGGGACGGTTCGAGTTCGAGCTCGACCAGCCGGGAGGAATGAGCGTGGCCGCCATCGCCGATGACTACGTTACGGGCGGCGTCTACTTGATGGCTGAGGCCAACGATGAGCTGGACGTCACCATCGAACTCGCCGAGCTCGATCAGTGGCTCGCGCAGCGGAGATCGAACCAGATTGAATTGGAGGATCGGATTACTTTCGCAGACGACAGCGCCGATCTGAGCGAGGAGTCGGTGGAGATTATCGCCCATGTCGCGGCGGTGCTCTTTGAGAACCCGGACTTGATGAGTGTTTCGATTCAGGGGCACACAGATGATCGAGGTGACGCCGACGAGTTGCGAGCGCTGTCGGAGGAGCGGGCTCAAGCAGTGCGCGATATGTTGGTGGAGTACGGCGTAAGTCCCGAGCGATTGGCTTATGAAGGGCACGGTGCGGACAGTCCGCTGGTGCCGAATACGTCGGGACGAAATCGCCAGATGAACCGTCGAATCGAGTTTCACCTGGAGTGAAGGAGATGAGGGGGGCGTAAAATGCACTCGCAGCCACCTCCCCGCCGACGGGCGGGGAGGAGATAGGAGCTGATATGGCAAAACCCCGCAACCTCCACGTGTGTCAGGAATGCGGTTATGAATCGGCGAAGTGGCTGGGGAAGTGTCCGAGCTGCGAGGCCTGGAATTCGCTGGTAGAAGAAGTCCGGGAGAAAAAATCGACGAGTTCAGCGGGGAGTGGGCCGTCGGCGCGTCGTGCCGGTTACGGTGCGTCGGCCGGTGGAGATCCGGTGCCAATGGCGCAGGTGGAGAGGTCCACAGGCGATCGGCTGGGCAGCGAGAACGAAGAGCTGGATCGGGTCCTGGGAGGCGGTTTCGTAGCAGGCGGGGTGGTCCTGCTCGGCGGCGATCCGGGGATCGGAAAGTCGACGCTATCACTTCAGATCGGGGGGATGTTGGCCAGCCGGGGCCTCACGGTGCTCTATGTCTCCGGTGAGGAGAGTCTGGGGCAGTTGAAGATGCGCGGCGACCGCCTGTGCGCAGATATCGATGAGGTGCTCGTGGTGGGGGAGACGCGGCTGGAACGGGTCGAAGAGTTGGTAGAGGAGTATAAACCCGACTTTTTGGTGCTGGACTCCATCCAGACCTTGACCAGCGAGGAGCTGGGATCATCGCCGGGAAGCGTGGTGCAGCTTCGGGAGGTGACGGGCCGGGTGACACAGCTCGCCAAGGGAATGGGGATGCCCACCATCCTGGTGGGACACGTGACGAAAGACGGGGCGATTGCCGGACCGAAGGTGCTGGAGCATATGGTGGATACGGTGCTGTATTTCGAGGGGATGGCGGGGATGAATCACCGCATCCTGCGGGCCGTGAAGAATCGCTACGGCTCGACGAACGAGATCGGTGTCTTCGAGATGCGGGGAGACGGACTCCACGGAGTGGACAATCCGTCGGCCATGTTTCTCGCCGAGCGTCCAAAGGGGGCTCCCGGCAGCGTGGTGGTGCCCCTGGTGGAGGGGACGAGGCCATTGTTGGTGGAGGTGCAGGCGCTGGTGAGCGCCACGAATTACGGGCCCCCGAAGGTCACGAGCGTGGGCGTGGACTCCAATCGGGTGACCCTGCTCTTGAATATCCTGGAGAAAAGAGCGGGGATGAAGATCACGGGGCACGACGTCTTCGTCAACGTCGCCGGAGGGGTCAAGATCGAAGAGCCCGCCGCCGATCTCGGAGTGGCCATGGCCATCGCGTCGAGCTACCGAAATAGAGCGGTGCCAGCAGAGACGGTATTCTTCGGGGAGATGGGGCTCACCGGTGAGGTGCGAGCCGTATCTTCGGCCGTGGCGAGGTTGGTGGAGGCGCAGAAGCTGGGATTTTCTCGGGCCGTCGCCCCTCGGAGCAACGCCTCCGGGATAGAGGCCCAGCTCGAGGGCAACGAACAAGCGCTGTCGGAGCTTCGCTTCGAAGGGGTCAGCGATCTTGGCGCAGCCCTTCGAAGCGCGAAGCTCATCGACAGCGCTTGAAAGTTCGGGTTCCGACTGTAATCAGCTCGCCGGAGCCCACAGGTCGCACCACCCTTTGGGGTGAACGGGCCCGGCGATCTGGGGCAGGGCGCAACCGCCACAATCAGCGCCGGCTTCCGGATCTTCCCAGAAGGCGCAGTTATCGCAGTATTGGCCCGATTCCGGTGAGGTGTCGGTATATTGGTGGTTCTCGCGACCCTCCAACTCTTCGGCAGAAAAATCGGCGAGGGCTTCTTCGTCGTCACAGCTGAAGTCGTCGGCGCTGTCGTCGGGCTCGTCGTCATCGCCGTTGTCTACTTCCGGGGGATCGCAGGCGGACAGAAAGGCCCCGGCTCCGAAGGCGGCGGCACCGATGAGGGCTGCACGTTCGAGAAATTGACGGCGGTTGAGTTCTTTCTTTTCGGACATTGCTACCTCGGAATGAGTGGAAAACTCAGGGATGATCTAGATCAGCAACGGTGGAGGACGGATATGATAAACTCCTCCGCCGGAGCGGGTATTATAACTTAGGTTCTACAACGAGAATGGAAATGGGGCAAATTGTCGCGATGGGATTCGCTCGGCTTCGCCTCGCGGGTAGTAAGCGTTCAACCCTTGGTCCGCGACGTCTGTGACCCCGGGCTCCTTGAACAACAGTCGGCCGGGGCTAAGAAAGAAGCAGACGGAGATGTGGAGGTATGCGACGAACGCACTTTGCTTCTCACGTAGCCCTGGCCGACCGAGCGTAGCGAGGGAGTCCGGGGTCCGGAGATGTGGAGGTATGCGGCGAACGCACATTGCTTCTCACGTAGCCCTGGCCGACCGAGCGTAGCGAGGGAGTCCGGGGTCGTGACGTCGCGCACGAAAATCCTCTGGACGCTTAAGATCCCACATAGGAACGAAACTACTCCCTCGGCGGATAGCGATCGAGTTTTCTCTGCAGGGTGCGGCGGTGGATGTCGAGGCGGCGTGCGGCCTCGGAGATATTGCCGCCGCAGTCGGCGAGGACGCGCTGGATATGTTCCCACTCGGCGCGAGCCAGTGAGGGAGCCTGGTAGGGGTGTTCGGCGCCGGACATGGGGGGCTTTTCGCCGCGAGAGAAGGCGGCGATGATGTCGTCGGCGTCGGCCGGTTTCTGAAGGTAGTTGACGGCGCCGAGGCGGACGGCGTCGATGGCGGTGGCGATGGAGCCGTAGCCGGTGAGGACGACGATTCTGGTGCAGGAGTCGACTTCGATGAGATCGCGCACCACCTCCAGGCCGTTCTTTCCCGGCATACGCAGATCGACGACGGCCCACTCCGGGCTGTCTTCTCTGGCGCTGGCGACGGCCTCGTCGTAATTTTTGGCCTTTCGCACGTCGAAGCCACGGTCCGAGAAGGCACGAGCGAGGCGGTCGCGAAAGATTTCGTTGTCGTCGACGATGAGCAGCGAATGGGGTTCACTCATGGAAGACCTCGAAGGGATTGGAGGTTTCGAAATTCGGTGGTGCGTCAAATTCGGAAAATTCGGATGATTCGTAGGAGGTCAACGTCGGGGTCAAGGGCAGGACGACGGTGGTCGTGGTCCCCTGGCCGGGGGCGGAGCTAAAGTCCAAACGTCCGCCGAGTTTTTCGATCAACGTGCGTGCGAGGAAGACGCCAAGACCCATTCCCGCGCCCGCTTCTTTGGTGGTGAAGAAGGGCTCGTCGATGCGCTCCAGGACCTCCTGGCTCATGCCGACGCCACGGTCGCGAATCTGAAATTGCAACGAGCGCTCGGCGCCGTCACGCACATGAAGGTCGACGCGTTGGTCGGGTCCGCTGGCATCGATGCCGTTGTTGACCAGGCCCCGCAGCGCCTGTGTCAGTGCGGTGGGAGGTGCCTGGAGTTCGGTGGCGTCGTCGACGTCGATGACGAGGTCGACGCGGTCCGGGTCGCGACAGCCACCGAGGATGCGCCCCAGCAGTTGGCCGACGGTCATGGTGCGGGCCAACTCGCCGATGGACTCGCCGGCGTCGGCCGACATCTGGCGTAAGATCTCGCGGCATCGCTCCACCTGATCGCGAATCAAGGCTGCGTCGTCGATGAAATCCTCGGGTGCTTCGTCTTCCTCGAGGCGGTGCTTCAGCTCATTGGCCACCAGGGCGATGGTGGAAAGAGGAGTGGAGAATTCGTGGGCCGCACCGGCGGCGAGGGTGGCGAGGCTGGCGAGCTTCTCGTCGCGAAGCTGTGCGTCGCGTATTCGAATCAACTCCTCGTCGCGTCGCTGCAGAGCTCGTTGGATCATATTGATGAAAAAGGCGATGACGGCGGCGGATACGATGAAGGCCACCCAGCGGCCTTGAGTCTCCAGGGTCCACAATTCGGGTTGGGTAGCCCAGGGAAGATAATGGGTGGTGTCGGGGAAAAAATGAAGTCCGATAAAGGCGGCGGAGCTGATGAGGGTGACCAGCCAGGTCCACAGCGGTCGCAGCACCAGGGCCGCCAGAGCGACGTGGATGAGGTAGAGGAGGCCGAAGGGGTTGGCGGCGCCACCGGTGAAGTGGAGGAGGACCGTCAAAAAAAGGATGTCGGCGATCAGCACCACGGCACCCATGGCCTCGTGACGAGGTCGGCTGGTGCGAGCCCAGGCGATGAGGGCGAGGTTTGAAAGAACCTCGAGCAATAGGATGACGGCCAGCACCGGGTAGGGAAGGCTGAGATGGAGCACCAGAGAGGAGATGATGATGACCGCCGACTGACCGATAAATGCCACCCACCGAAGGCGGATGAGCCAGTCGAAGTTGAGGCGGTGTACGTCGGGGCCGGTGCGCAGGCGGTTGAACTGAGAGACCAGGCTGCGCCGGGGCGGAGATGTGGGAGGCGGGGTCATCGCGGTCAGTGCCGGGTGCCGGGTGTTTGGTGTCAGAGGCCTGTGGAGGGGCCAGGTTCAGAACGAAAATGGAGGCCGAACATTTCCGCTGGGAGGTCAGTCGGTGTTCAATGTACAATCCACGGTGGTTATGCCAAAATGCCGAGGTTGAAAAGGGACGGTTTCGACGATGAGGAGACTCGAGGCGATGCGGAATCCGCCGGCGAAGAGGGACATCTGAGGAGCTGATGCAGACGGAATCGAAACAGATGGTCTCTTGCATGGTATCGCTGACGGTCGTCAGTGGTCCCGATGAAGGAATGACGAAGAGCTTTCGCCAGGCCCGAGTGACCCTGGGGCGGGCGACGGAGAACGATTTCGTGCTCAACGACGGGTTCGTATCGAATTGCCACGCCGAGGTATTGGTCAACGACAAAGAGGTGCGGTTGCGAGATCTCGGCAGTCGGCACGGCTCGACGATCGTGAGGGACGAAACCACGCAGAAGCTCCACGTCGACGAGCAATATATGGACGCCGCCGTGGAGACGGGCACGGAGGTTCAGCTCGGGTCGAGTCTGGTGCGGGTTGCGATTTCGCCGGCGCCGCAGACCAGCGATGAGACGGCGCGGATGATGGGCTCGTCGAGGGCGAGCCGAGCTTCGACCGGTGGCGAGGTGGGCGGAGAGAGTCTCATCACCACAGCTCACCGCCCGGTGGGTGAGATCGATGAGAAGCTGGAGGGAAAGGACAAGCGACTGGCGGCGCTATTTCGTCTGGCCGGAGAGCTCAACGCTCTGACCACGCTCGACGAAGTGTTGGACGTGATTGTGGAGACGACCTTCGACGCTTTTCCGGGAACCAATTTTTTTGCCGTCACGCTGGGGTCGGATCCAGACGAGGTCAGTTCGGAGGAGCCGTTTATGATGCGCACCCGGGGCGACGTGCCGATCCCGGATGGCGAAGACGGACCGATCTTGAGCACCAGCATTTTGCGACGGGTGGCGGCCAGTCGTGAGAGCGTGTTGTTTACGAAGGATAATATCGGAACGGAGGTGACCCAGAGTATCATCGACGCACAGATCACGGCCTGCATGTGTTCGCCCCTGGTGGGACAGAAGTCGCTGTTGGGAATCATGCAGGTCGACACCCGGGGGCGGGGCTCGCTATTTTCACGGCGCGACCTGGAGTTGTTCAATATTCTGGCGTCGAACGCCGCGTTTGCCATCGAGCGAGCGCGATTGACGGAAAATATCGTGGAGATGTTCGAGGGCTTCGTCTCGGCCAGCGTCAACGCCATCGAGGCTCGCGATCCGGTGACGGCGGGACATTCCGAGCGGGTGGCCCATTATACGCTGGAGTTGGCACAGGCGGTCAACGGCATCGAGACGGGCAGTCTCAGCGACATCTATCTCGATCGAGACGAGATGCGCGAGCTTCGCTATGCGGCCTTGCTCCACGACTTCGGTAAGATCGCGGTGCGCGAAGACGTGCTCCAGAAGGGAGCGAGGCTTCCGCAAGAGCGAATGCGGCTGATCCGTCAACGCTTCGATACGATCAAGGAGTTGGCCTATCGGGAGACGCTGCGCACCTATGTGGTGAAGTTAGAGCGCGGTGAAGCCCGGCCCGACGGAAGGGGACTGGCCCGTATCGACCGCCACTACGAAGAGGTGTGTCGAGAGCTGGACGAGGTTTACGACTGGCTGCGTGAGATCTCGACGCAGGGTTATCTTCCGGACGAACAGATCGCCCGGGTGAAGTCGCTGGGACAGCAGACCTATCTGGGGGTGGACGGAAAACAGCATCCCTATCTGACACCGATGGAGGTGGAGAATCTGTGCATCCAGAAGGGAACGCTCAACGAGGAGGAGTGGGTAGAGATGCGCAGCCACGCCGCGCTGAGCGAGTCCTATCTCTATCAGATTCCCTGGAGCTCTGAATTGCAGCGCATTCCCTGCATCGCCGGAGCGCACCACGAAAAGCTCGACGGAAGCGGTTATCCCGTGGGCCTTGCGGGCGACGAGCTCATCCCCCAGGTGCGGATGGTGACGATTTCGGATATCTTCGACGCTCTGACGGCGGCGGATCGTCCCTATCGAAAGGCAGCGGGCATCGAGAGAGCGCTCAAAATTCTGACCATGGAGAGCGACGAAGGAAAGCTGGATGCCGAGTTGGTGGACGTATTCGAGAAATTGGTGATCCCCAGGATCAAGGACGACGTGCCGAAGGGAGGGTGAGACGACGCTTCAGCTCGATGAGGCGACAAAAATAGGAGATGCGGCGCTCCAGGTCTCGCGTCAGTGCGGCGCCATAGCCCTTCCAGAAGGCTCTGTCGGCCAGGATTTGTTCGTCGCCCAACAGGCCGCAGCATCGAAGGCTGGCGAGGTCGAACTCCGGAGGGCGTAGCGCGACGTCGCCGAAGTCCAGGCATCCGGCCAGGCGGGTCGGATGTCGGTGTACGGCCAGCCGGGTCGGTGTGAGTCGTCCCACGGTCCAGACGCTTCGTCCGTGGGGATGAAAGGCGCTGAGCTCCTGGCGAAGAGATGCGAGGCCGTCGATAGCTTCCCTTCGCTGGTCTGTGTCTTTGAGGGTCAGAAGATGCCGATTCATGGTTTCGAATTCGGCTGTCATAAAGGAATTGAAGGTGTGACGAAATCGCTCGGTTCCGGGGGGGCCGAAGCCCTCGGGTGAAGGACGATCATGGAGGTGACGAAGGTACTTGCCGAGGCTTGTGAAGAGTCCGGCCACCGTCGCTCTGGGGGCCTCGTCGAGGGAAAAGGAGACCCAGGGCCGTGCGCCATCGGGCTCTACGATGAGAGCGACGTCGCCCTTCGAGCGGGCGTCCCAGGGATAGAGCTCGTCGGGAAGTTCGTCGACGAATTGCAGATGGCGCGCACGGTGGGAGGTATCACTCCACTCCAGGCGCCAGGCAACGGAGTCGGCCCCGGGAACCAAAAACCAGGACCAACGTCGGTGGCGGGCCACCCGTTGGCTGTCCCCCTGTGGTGGATGTTGTGAGTTCGTGGTCACGGGCTCACTCCGCAGTGGTGAGAGGAGACTCAGAGAGTGCAGGCCTCGGGTCGCGGTTCGTCGCGATCGTCGAGCATATAGCCGATGGTGCGCACGATTTCGCGGCAGGTCTGCGGGTCACGGGCATCCTTGGCGAGGTCGACGCAGGCGCCGCCGAGTCCGTCCAGGTCTTTTACGGCTTCGCAGCACTCGGTCATCTGGCGGCATTCGGAACCCCGGCAGGCCGTCAGAGCGACGAGAGCCATGGAGAGCAGAATTGCGATGAAGAGAAGTCGAGGCATGGCTGTGGTCAGGAGTTGGGTGTTGGATGCTTGCGCACGAATATAGGTAGCGCGGCGGAGGAGAAAGGTCAAAGATGACCGTGCAATTCCCACAGACCTGCCAGCGCCTGACCAGTCTTCATGGAGTGGGGCCGCAGCCCCTTGTGGAAGTGAAAATTTGCGGAACATGACGTGCGGACAAAATGCCGTACAATGGTGGCGGACTCAACGAAGAGGAATGTGTGACCGAACTGGAAGATGCGCCAAAAATCATCGGGCGATACGAGTTGCTGACCCGGCTCGCCACGGGAGGGATGGCGGAGTTGTTTCTGGCTCGCGAGCGAGGCCTGGCGGGTCTGGAACGACTGGTGGTCATCAAGCGCATTCTTCCGCATCTGGCCGATCAGCCATCTTTTGTGGAGATGTTTTTGCGCGAGGCGCGCATTGTGGCCCGGCTGTCGCATCCCAACGTGGTCCAGATCTACGAGTTGGGTCAGGAGTCGGAGTCCTATCATATCGCCATGGAGTATATTCATGGCTCCACTGTGCGTGAGTTGCTGGTCCTGGCTCAGAAAAAGGGTTGTCAGATGCCGCTGGACGTGGCGGTGGCGATCATCGACCAGGCCTGTCGTGGGCTTCATGCAGCCCACGAGTTATGTGATCTGGACGGAAAGCCGCTGGGTCTTGTCCATCGCGATATCTCGCCACATAATCTGATGTGTACCACCGATGGCCACGTAAAATTGTTGGACTTCGGGGTCGCCAAGAGTACATCGGCCAGCGTGGAGGCGACCTATTCGGGAAATCTAAAGGGGAAATTTGCCTATCTTTCGCCGGAACAATGTCTGCATGAGCCTCTAGATCGGCGCTCCGACGTCTTCGCCATGGGCATCGTAATGTGGGAGATGTTTACGATGCGGCGGCTATTTAAGCGAAAGACGGAGCTGGAGATGATGCAGTCCATCATCGGAGGCAACGCACCTGCGCCGTCGAAATTTCGCGAAGATCTTCCCGCGGCGATCGAGGAGGTGATCAAAAAGGCGCTGGTCACGGATCGGGAAGATCGCTTTGCGTCGGCCGAGGCGCTGCGACAGGCGCTGGCAGAAGCGGCGTCGGCATGTGGAGTGGAGCCACAGGAGAAAGGGGTCGCTGATTTCTTGAGTGACGTGGCCGGGGAGCGATTGGCGAAGCGAAAGGCGACGGTGGAGAGTGCCTGTGAGCGGGAGTTGACCACCGACGAGCGTCGCCATTTGTTGCATATGACGGGGACGAGCTCGCGGGCGCAATCTTATTCGGAGGTCGCCCCGGATGCCCCGACGGTGGTGGAGAGGCCGGAGGGTATGGAGGGAAGCGAAGTCTCTTTCCAGACGTCTGAGCAGAGCGTTGAGGAATTGTTGAAGAGCGCCGGCGGCCAAGGTGGTGCCGAGACGTCGGGAAGTCTGACGGCGACAGAATCCCTGAAGCGAGGAGAGGGAACGTCCCAACCTGAAGATGGGGGAATATCACCAATGGTGGTGGTCGCAGCCCTGTTGGCGACCCTCATCGTGGGAGGAGCGGTGTTGGCCATTTCGGGGGTCTTCGATGATGAAGAGCAATCTGAGGCGGTGTCCGTCGCTGACGAAGAAGATGGTGACGACGAAGACGGAGAAGGACAGACCGAAGATGATAAAGAGGAGGAGATTGTCGTCTCCGGCGACCCCCTTCCGCTGGGATGGGCGCCGACGATTGACCCGAAGGTTCTGGCGGAAGAGGTGGAACCGCTTCACCGATATCTGGAGCGAAAAACGGGCAGACCCGTTCCGATGGTTTTGGCCGACGACTACAGCGATTTGTCTCGAAAGTTGCGCTCCGGAGACGTGGCGGTAGCGATGCTTCCGCCCACGCTCTACGTGCTGACCTCGGAGCACGACGATCGAGTCGAGATCCTGGCCATGCGTGAGTCCGACGGCACCGCGTCTAGCGACGGACACCTGCTGGTGCAGCGCGGCAGTGATGTGCAGGCAATAGGAGATCTGGAGGGAGCCCGATTTTGCTTCGTCGACCGAGCCTCGACGTCGGGGCACCTTCTTCCCAGACAATATATTCGACGCCACGGCTTCGATCCCGACGAGTTCGTGGGAGAGGTTCACTGGAGTGGCGATCACTTCCAGGTGATGCGCGATCTCATCGATGACAAGTGCGATGCTGCCGCCGTGTACTCCGGGGCCTATCTATCCGCCGGGGAGTATAATATTCGCACCGGTCGAGTGAGCACGTTGGGCCTTACGGGTCGACTCCCTCAGGACGTCATCGCCATTCGGAGCGATCTTGATAAAGACGACGCGCAGATGATGTTGGAAGCCCTGCTGGCCTTTGACCCGCAGGAAGAGTTCGGTGTGGAGAGGTTGGGGAGAAATCAGCGTATCACCGGGTTCTTGGAGCGCGACGACAGTGATTTCGAACAGCTTCGGGAGATCGTGGAGGCCGAGGAGTTGGGGATCGAAGACCTATAAGGACGAATTCTTCGCTGACGGGGCTCGCGGGTCGCGATTAGAGCAGATGTACGGGAATGCGTGCTCCCTCCTGTAGGGTGCCGCGGCCTTCTTCGACGATCCCCAGGGCGTTGATGCCGCTGAAGAGGGCGGGGTTTCCTGAGCTCTGGTGCGGTGCGGCGCGGAAGCTCAGGCCGTCGCCGGTGGGGGTGATCTGTCCGGCGAGGTAGGTGCGGCGTCCTCGGGATCCACGGGCGGAGCCCGTTAGGGTGGCCTCGGTCAGGGGCAGCGGAGCCGAGGCGGCGTCAGCCCCCTGGGCGACGGCCAGGGCGGGGCGCAGGAAGAGGTGGAAGGCGACGAATCCGGCTCCGGGATTTCCGGGAAGTCCGATCAGTGGCACCGGGCGCCGGCCGGCGTCGGCGGTGCCGAAGGCCAGGGGCTTTCCGGGCTTGAGGCGGACCTTCCAGAAGGTCATGGAGCCGGCCAATTCGTCGACGACGCTGCCCACATGGTCGTGATCGCCGACGGAGACTCCGCCGGTGCTCAGGACGAGGTCGCATTCGTCGATGGCCCGTCGATAGGTGGACTCGATGATCTCGCGGCGGTCGGCAGCGATGGGATAGACCCGAGGAAGGGCGCCATGAGCGCGCAGAAGGGCCTCGAGCATATAGGCATTGCTGTTGACGATCTGACCCGAGCCAGGCCGCTGTCCCAGCTCTACCAATTCGTCGCCGGTGCTGATGACGGCCACCCGGGGGCGGCAATGGGTGAGGACGATGGGCTTTCCGAAGCTGGCCAGGAGCCCGATCTCAGCTCCGCCGAGGCGCGTACCCTCGCTCAGCGCGGGTTGGCCGGCCTTGAGATAGGTGCCGGTGCGGCGAATATTTGCGCCGCGGCCTCGTCTGGGGCGTTCGTTGATGGTCACTTTCAAAGAGTCGGCGCTGCACAACTCCCGGGGGACCACCGTGTCGGCACCGGAGGGGATGGCGGCGCCGGTTGAGATGCGAAATGCCTCTCCGTCACCGAGGGCCTGTGAAGAGGGATGGCCGGCTGCGGAGACGCCGGTGATCTCCAGGGTGGCCGGGAGCTCGTCGAGGTCGTCGAAGCGCAGCGCGAAGCCGTCCATGGCGGAATTGTCGAAGCGCGGTGAATTCCACGGGGCTTCGACGGGGGCGGCCAATCTGCGCCCCAGGGCGTCGCCGAGCTGTATACGCTCGGCGCCGGTGGTGGGGACGCGGGCGAGGATGGATTCGAGGGCTTCGTCGACGGAGATGAATTCAGGCATTGGATTGTGGAGAGCTGAAAGTGAGAGACGCAGGCAGGTTCAGTCATTGAGGGACGTCACCTCCGGTGGCGGTTCGTCCCAATTGCCTTCGCCGCAGGGGTTGTCGGCGAGTTGGTCCGGATCGACGCCGTCGCCCTGTTCGACGGGAACCTCGTCGGCCGAGGTTTCACCGTTCGTGGAGCACCCTGCCAGCAGCAGGAGGCCCACCAGAAGCATGAACGCTGATTGTAGTCTCCGATTGCTCATCGTGGAGTCCCGGATGCAAGGAAATCACTGTCAGTCCTGGCACTCGGCGTCGCCGGTGCGATCGATCTGAAAGTAGAAATTGTAGCAGTACTCCGAGGAGAAGTCGTCGCCGAAGTCGTAGAAGCTCGCCAGTCGCCAGGCGGGGTCGAGGAACCAGGCGCCGCCAGAGGAGTTCTGACCGATGTCGACCCAAACATAGGGAAGGAGACCGAAGTTTTCGTCTCCCTGGCTACCGGCGGCCAGGCGACTGCGAAGTCGAAGGGTCTCACCGCGCGGACCCACGGGACGGTCGTTATTCATGGTGTAGGTGCTGGTGGTGCCGGTGAAGAGGTCGGATGACAGATCGCCAAGACGGGTCCAGAAGGGATCGATGAAGGGGACGAGTCCATATTCGAGTTCCAGGAGTCCGTCACCGTTTTCCGTAGCTTCGTCGAAGGTCTGGGCGCTGCCGGGGGTGAGGACGAAGCCCTCGCCGGTGCGGAAGGTCTCGGGGTCACCCGTGCAGGGGCCGAAGATAATTCCTCCCGTATCACGCTCGTGCCAGTGGCAGGCGGTGTGTTCGCCGTCGGGTACGTACAGGGGGAAGCGATCGCCGTCGTCTTCGAGGGTGTCGGGGTCGAAGTCGGTGGGCTCTTCGTCGGCGGGGATGGTGGAGGGCTGGCCGTCGCGATCGGGGCGATAGGCGTGGCGCTTGCCAGTGGAGTTGGCGGTGTCGACGAGGAGGACCTCCTCGGTTTCACGGTCGACGACGACGACGAGGCCGACGAAGTCGTGGTCGTGGATACCCACACTGTCGGTACGGTAGGGGTAGTAGAGGATGTAGTGGAGGAAGTGGTGGCTATCGGTGTAGGTGTAGGAATAGTAGACGGTGGCCGATTGGTCGAAGTTTCCACTCTGGGCCCGCTGGAGGTTGTCCGAGGCGTCGAGGTTGCCGTCGAAGTCGACGGTGGTGGGGATATTGCCTTCCGTATCGGGGGATTCGACGTCGTCGACGGCCTGATAGATGACGGGAGCATAGCGGTGGACCAACTCTTCGACGTCGGCGTCGATCTCCCAGTCGGTGATGAAGGAAGTGCGCACGGAAGGCTCGACGGGGCGCCCCTCCATGCTGGTGGGGCCTCGGACGTCGATCATATATTCCGTACCGGGCAGCAGGGGCTGGTCGGGGGTGATGATGACTTCGCGCTCGTCACTGAGATATTCGTAGTTACCCTCGACGACGGTGTCCGTGCTCTGCTCCATGACCCGCAGGTTGCTGGGATGAGTACTCTGGGTGGGGTTCATGTCCATGTCGAAGGAAATACGGATCTCTGTGTCCACGGACACACCGACCTCCTCGTCGTCGGGAGTGACGCTGACGACGGAGGGGTTGTCGAGGTTGGGCTGATTGGTGTTGGATTCGTCGTCGACACAGGCGTTGTCGAGGCAGATCGTGCCGGATCCACAGTCGCCGTCGACGACGCAGAAGTCGTCGGGCTCCACGGTGCAGAAGCCGTGGAGGCAGATTTCGTTTCCGTCGCAATCGTCGTTGAAGGTGCAGCTAAGAGAGGGGTCGTCGATGCACTCGCCGCCGTCGCAGATCTGAAAATCGCCGCAGTCGCCGTCGCTGGTGCATTCGTGGTCCGGGTCGGGCTCCACACATAGGCCGTTGTCGCAGATGCGTCCCGAGGGGCATTCGTCGTCGTCTTCACAGGGGTCGACGGAGACCTCCATGCAGACCCCTTCACCGGTTTCGCAGACCTCGCCGTCAGCGCAGTCACTATTCGTGGAGCAGGCCGGCGCATCACTCGAGGCACAGGCCATGGAAAAGGCGACGAAACAAAGAAGAGCCACGGCGGTGAAGAGGCGTTGTAATGCGGACATGAAACCTCCGAAAGACTGGTGCGGAAAAATACGACGACCTTCGCCGGCGGAGTGTAACAGAAGGAAGTGAGGGTTTCTACTGATATGGGAAAAGGGTGCGATCGATTTCCGTCAGTAGTAGTTCCCTGGCCCGGGCCCCGGCCTCAACGTTGCCCACAACTTGGAATGCTCGATCCCTGGCCCTGGCCCTGTCCCCGGCCCGGGCCCGAAGTAATCCCTGCCCATGTCCTTGCCC
>SLPW01000085.1 GCA_007131755.1 Myxococcales bacterium
AATAGGGAACCAAAGGGGAAGCAGATCTCACCCGGGACGTCACCATCGGCGTCGGCGGCAGGGAAATGTTGGTCGAAGTGGGTCAGGAATCGGGAGTATCTGTGGCCCGACCAGGCTCGTCCCATCGCGGTAGTGCAGGAAAGAGGAGTTTCCCAATTATAGAGATCTGTCCATTCACGCTTCTGGGGGGGACATTCTGTTGGGAGCGTTTCGTCGGGGATATGGTTAACGATTTCGTCGAGATGCTGAATTCTTCCGTGGACGGAGACAGGGAGCACAGTTTCGGCGAGGGCATCGATCTTCGCCCGCGCGGTAGAATCGAGTTCCTCGATTTGAGTGGCAACTCCGACGTCGATGTCGGTGCGACTCTGCGCAAGATTGAGCATGAATTCGTCGTAGAGTTCTTCTACGGGTGTGAGGTGACTATTCAGGCCCTGCTCACGTCGAATCTCCTGGATAGTGCATTCGTGGACACCACAGGCGCTGAGTTCTTCGAGCTCTCCATCGTGACTGCAGTCGTTCGTGGCGCTGATGTATATGACGCCCGTGTCAGCATTTTGGCGAAGAAATCCCGCGTTGGGATATTGGTCACGGTCTTCGATGGTCGCGTCGAGACCGCCGGTCATCTCGGGCGAGATGGCGAGGTTAACGGAATCGAGTCCACGGGAGAAAGCGTATCCGCGGGTACCGACGAGACTCATACATCGAAAGTCGTCGCGGAGGGTTTCGATGTCGAGTTGGCCGTCTTCGCGGCGATAGTCGTCAGAACGCAGGACGAGGGGGATGTCGCGATAAGGTTCGGCATCGGGGTCGGGAAAGAAGTCCGTGAGGTGTCGAGTCGCAACCTCGCACTGACCGGGCGCGACTCCCGGCTGGCCGTCGAGTGCACATCGCAGTTCGGTTTCCCACTCATCTTCGGATTCCCACTCCATGCCGGGACCGAACTCTCGGAGGTGTTCCCATTCTTCGGGGGATTCCAGACAATCGAAGGCGACGTCCATGGTGTCGAGTATGGGATCGAGGCTGTTGATATCGACGTCGCCCGTCAAGGGATCGACAGGGTGTTTACAGAGTTGATTGGAACCGGGGACGGGTTGTGGAGTGGCCTGGAGGTTGCCGGCAGTGGCCACAGTTTCATAGTTGCAGGCCCACCAAGTATAGGGGCTACTGCCGTCTTCTTCCTCGAGATAATATTCACAGGACTCGAGCATATGGGAGGTGGTCACGGCAATGTGGAAGTCGAGATCGGCCTCGCCGAGGCCATCGATGAAGTCGTCGAGGCCCTCACGCACAGTGGCCTGAGAAGCGCACATGGATGAGGAGTTGTCGATCATCCAGAGGATGTCTAGTTTTTCGCGATCCGTCGGTGGGGGATCGATGGAGATGTCTGGTGAGGGATCGACGGAGACGTCCTGTTGGGCTACGTCTTCGATGTCTTCAGTGCCGGTGTCGTCGGTAGTTCCGGCGTCTTCGGTGATTGTCCATTCCTGTGGGTTGTCGACTTCGGAGCTGCAGGCGCTACTTGTCATTAGGCCGACGAGTAAGAGTATGGCAAGATTTGAAGTGCCGAGCTTGCGATGGCGGACAATCATAAATTGCTCCCTTGAAATCAGTCGTAGCAGCAAGTTCGAAAGTAATTTTCCAATATGGCGAGAGGTTCTCAACACCGTCTGCACTCAAAGATGCGAAGGCATCGCATCAGGTCGGCCTCGTCGCTCAGACCTCGCTGAATTCTTCCAGGACTTTCGGTGTCAGGCCCCTGGCACAATGACTTGTGGGTCCATAATCCAGTTCTTGGCGATTCATATATTATACCCCGTATCGAACCCATGGTTGGTGATGGGTTCGTGCAAAGCGATTCTGTGAAGGTATGGGATTGATAAAAGGAAGACAATGACAACGATGCAACGAGCGCGCAAACGACCGCTCATCGGGATATCGGCCTGCTGGCTGCACGCCGACGAGGACAGACAGTTGTATAACGGACGAGCATTGCTCTACCTGGAGCAATCGATGGGGGAGTGGTTGATGAGTGGCGGGGACGCGCTTCCGATGATGATTCCCGGGGCGCGTCGTGGAGTACAGACGCAAGTGGGGCCCGAGGACTACGCCGATCGGATCGACGGATTGGTGATTCAGGGAGGGGTTGACATGGCGCCTGAGTCCTATGGACAGCGGCCGATCCGGGAAGAGTGGAGTGGCGATCCGGTGCGAGACGGCTATGAGCTCGATCTCGTGCAGGCCTGTCTCGAGCGAGATCGTCCAATCCTCGGGATCTGTAGAGGACATCAGGTGTTGAACGTGGCGCTGGGAGGGTCGCTCTATCAGGATATCGCCACACAGGTCGAAGGAGCGTTGAATCATCGGGACCAGACGCTTTACCATGAGAACACCCATAAAGTCGTACTCGAGCCAGGGGCAGTGTTGCATCAGTTGTATGGTGTGAGGTCGGCACTGGTGAATAGTGTTCATCACCAGGCGATTCGAGAGCTGGGCGACGGCCTCTGTGTGGAGGCGCGGTCTTCAGAGGACGGGGTCATCGAGGCGGTGCGCCTCGATGGCGAGCTCTACGCCGTAGGAGTGCAGTGGCATCCGGAGTTTCAGGAGCCGTGGCAGCGAGAGTTGTTGGCCACCCGGCCATTGCTGGACGACTTTCTGGCCGCCGTTGCCAAGAGGATGTGAGGATCTGCCGGGAGCGGTACGGTACGGGGCTCCGGGATTGAAGTTCGAAGACCATGGGGTGAAGGGCACAGCGAAGTACGCGTCGAAGCACCAGGGACGGTGTGAAGGCTCGACATGCAGCGGAGTTGTGCCAGAAGAAATGAGAAGGAATCGAATGCAACCAAGGAACGGAGAGATCGATGAAGTGTATAAATCCGGCGACGGAAGAGGTCATAGATCGAGTTACCTGCGACGATCGTCGCAGCGTTCACAACAAATTTCGAAGACTCAAAGAGGGATATAAGAGGTGGCGAGGGAGGAGTTACGAGGAGAGGTTCGGGGCGCTGGTCAGGATGATGGACGAGCTGCAGAAGAGGGAATCGGAGCTCGCCCAGATACTGGTTCGGGAGGTGGGCACCCCGATCGTGGAGGCACAACGAGAGGTTTCGTACGTCCGTCAACGGGTGGAGCAAGTATTCGCCGCAGCACAGGAAGCGGTGGGCCAGGAAGTGGTGGCAATGGGAGGAGCGTCGGGAGCAACGGTGCGGCGCGTGCCACTGGGGGTGGTGGCCCATCTTTCGTCCTGGCATCGACCGCTTGCCACCGGGGTGGAGATGATGGTGCCAGCCCTTCTGGTGGGGAATACGGTGCTGTACAAGCCATCGGAGCACACACCGTTGACGGCGATGATGTTGGTAGATCTGCTGCGCCGAGCAGGTCTGGGAGAAGAGGTCGTCGCCCTGGTGCTGGGAGATGGTTCGATGGGTGATTTTGTGTTGGACGAGCCCGTGGACGCAGTGGCCTATTCGGGCTCGGCGTCGACGGGACGGATGGTGGCCGAGAAATTGGCCCGTCGGATGATCCCGCGACATATCGAGGTGGGGATTACACAGGGAGTGTACGTCTGTGAGGACGTCGACGTAAAAGGAGTGGCCGATGGAGTGGCCGAGCGAGCTTTTCGTGGCGGCGGGCCGGGCTGCCGCGGAGTGGATCGGATCTACGTTCACGAGGCGGTGGCGAGGCCATTTACGGATGCTCTATGTCAAAGAGTCAGCACCTTTGACGTGGGCGATCCGGCGCGTGCGACGACGACGGTGGGGCCCGTGGTGTGCGCACGGCGCATCGGGCAGTTGGAATATCAAATCGGGGACGCCGTCCAGAAGGGAGCCCGGCTTCTGCTGGGAGGAAGAGCCCGAGGCGGACGCGGATATTTCTTTGCGCCCACGGTGCTGGTGGACGTAGACCATCGCATGTTGGTGATGCGCGAGAAGACGCCGGGGCCGGTGATCTGTGTGCAGCGTGTATGCGATGACGCAGAGGCTGTCCATCGGCTCCGCGACGTAGACCATGGTCTACGGGCAGGGATGATCTGCGGTGATAGGACCAGAGCGGAACAGGTGTTGCGCAGTCTGGACGCCCGCGGGGTCTATTGGTGGAGCGGCGAAAGGGGCAATGGCGAGGGGGAGCGCGATCTGGCAGGCGTGATGGCGGGCTCTCCTCACGACGCGGTGCGCCGCTTTACGCGGCCTCAGCCCTGGTGCGTGGGGTAGGAGTGTGGAGCCATGGGGATTGGAGGAGCGAAGCCGGGTTGGCGTTGATGGAGCGAGCGCTGCGAATTATGGTGGCGGGTCGAAGAAATACCAGTGATCGAGGATCGGCCCATGAGCGATTTCAATCCCTACGAGTTCAATATATCCCCGCCGCAGAGCCATTGGGGAGGGCAGCAAGACGACAGCCTACACCTGGTGCTTGTGGAGCCCGAGATTCCAGGAAATACGGGAAATGTCGGGCGCCTCTGTGCCGGGGCGAATGTGTGGCTGCACCTTGTGGAGCCGCTGGGATTCGAATTGGACAACCGCTATCTGAAGCGGGCGGGGCTGGACTATTGGCCGCACGTCCGACTCTGTGTCCACCGGGACTTCTCGAAGTTGGAGGAGATCTTTCCCGCCCATCGGATGTGCTTTTTTTCGAAGAAGACGCAGCGCTGTTATACGACGGCAAACTGGCAGCCCGGCTCGGTGCTCGTCTTCGGAAAAGAGACGAAGGGATTGTCAGATGAAATACGCCAGCGCTACGTCGACCAGATGTACCGAATTCCCATCACGGATAAGGTGCGCAGCCTGAATCTGTCCAATGCCTGTGCGATAGCGCTCTACGAGGCGATGCGCCATCTCGATTTTGCGCCGGTTTACGGCGATGGATGCATGGAGGACTAAGAATCAACGCCAGTCCGCACCACGGCGAAGAGCGTCGAGGGCAGAGTCGAAATCGTCGGGATAAGGTGACTTACATCGCACGGGGAAGCCTTCGGGGTGTTCGATGCCAAGGACGACGGCATGGAGGGCCTGGCGGTCGATGAGGGAGCTTGAGCTGGTCGCTCGCCCGCCGTAGGTCTGGTCGCCCAGAAGAGGAGCGTGAGCCTCGTAGAAGTGCATTCGAATCTGGTGGGTTCGGCCTGTCTCGAGACGACATTCGACGAGGCAAGCGCCGGAATGGAAGCGCTCCAGGACCCGATAGTGAGTGACGGCGCGGCGTTTCTTATGCCTGTTGGCGTTGGTCTGGCCCGTAAAGCGAGTTCGGTCCTGTGAATGGCGTTTGTGTCCGGTGTCGAAGGTTCCCTCGTCGGCAAGGCCGGGGCCGAAGACCAGGGCGTGGTAGAGGCGCTCGGCGGTGTGTTGGCGAAATTGTCTGGCCAGGTGGCGATGGGCGCGGTCGGTCTTGGCGATGGCCAGGCTTCCGGAGGTGTCCTTGTCCAGGCGGTGAACGATGCCAGGGCGCAGCGATCCGCCGATGCTCGACAGGCGCTCGAAGCGATGCGCCATGGCGTTGACGAGGGTGTGGTCCGGGTGTCCCGGGGCGGGATGGACGACGAGTCCGGCCGGCTTGTCGACAATGGCCAACTGGTCATCTTCGTACAGGATATCGACGGCGATGGGTTGGGGTTCGACGGAGAGGGGGTCCGGGGGGGTGTGTTCCCAGATGATCTCATCGCCCGGGGAGAGTCGGTGTCCCGCCTTGGTTTTCTCGCCATTGACGCTGATTTCGCCGGCGTCGATGTATTTCTTGACCTGCGACCGTGACATGGAGGGTTCGTCGCGGTCGGTGAGGAAGCGATCGAGGCGGCGTCCGGCGCCGTCTTCGTCGACGGTGAAGCGGTAAACCGTGGTCGTCAAGGAAGGGTTACCAGATGTGGGAATCGATGTGGCCGCAATTTGCGAAGACCCCGTCAATGAAGGCCTTCTCGAGAACATTCGTATTCTCGAGCATGTCCTCGTCTACATATTGGCGCATATAGGTCAGGGCCTCGTTCCAGATGCCGTCGATGACGTCGAAGAGATTGTCGTTTTTGATCCCTCTGGCGATCTTTTCCTGGATGTCGGGATACATCGTCAGGTCTGAGGCGATGACACGGGCTCTTCGCGCGGCTTGTTCGGGATCGGTGATCTTGGTCATGGTCGTTCTCCTGAGGAACGTACTCGGTTGTACCGATAGGGGACGTGGCGAGGTCGAGTATGGGATCGATGGGCCCTGCTCGCAAGTCTTTCCGCAGTGTGGAGGTGAGAAAAAGTCTCAGAGACTCTCCAGATAGTCGAAATAATCTTGGATAAGCGTCGTGGAGTCGGCGTCGAAGACGCGTGCGATCTCACGCAGATAGCCGCGAAGGTAGACCCGACGCGGGAGGACGTCGAGGTCGACCTCCTCGATGGCAGCGAGGTATTTGACGCCGATATGGGTACGAGAACTCAACTCGTGAAGGCTCAAGGAGGCGCTGCGGCGCAGTTGGGCGATTGTTTCGCCAGGAGAATCTTTGGGGGGCGAAGACGATTTTGAGCTACGGTGGAAGCGAGCGCGACGAGCGTCGTCGTTGTCCTGAACGGGCGCAGATTGCGGGTCGGTCTTCGCAGCGGAAGGGGAGCGCTGCCTCTTGCTGTCGGGCACAGATCCGCCAGATGGAGCCGTGGGACTTGATGGAGAGGAGGGCTCGGTTTTTCGCGCACCCGGGGGAGTGGTGGAGGAGGTATGGCGCATGCGCTGGCTGTATTGCCGCGACGCTTGTTCGACGTCGGCCTGTGAGAAATTCTCACTGGGCATGGTCAGGACCTGTCGGTACAGAATTTCGAGACGCTCGGCGATGGCCTCGCGTTGGCCCGGGTCACTGAAGACGAGGGAGATGGCGTTTTCGCGTCGATAGCCCTCCCAGAGGCGACGGCAATATTGGCGGACCTCATTGCGACTCAATTCTGGATTCAGCCCCATGCGAAGGGCAGGGTGGGCGTCTTCGTGGGTGGGGATGGGGCGTGGATAGCGGATGTCGACAAGGGAGATGTCGCGAATGTTGCGGGCGAGCAGTTCAATATCATTGGACAAGCCTTCGTCGGTGCGAGCCGAGGAGTTGTTGGTGCCCGTGGTGCGACGGTTGTAGAACCAGCGGCGGTCGGCGTACTCGATGGAGGCCAAAACTCGGGGAAAGAGTTGCAACTCGGAGTGCAGTGCGTGGCTGAGCACGAACCCCAGGTCGTGCTCGGCGCCTTCGCGAACCAGGTTGACGATCATATAGGTTTCAAGGCGTTGGATCGTGTCGTCGATGATGGCCCGGGAGTTGGCCGAGGGGGCATCATAGCGCAGGTTATGGGTCTTGAAGCGGATGGGCTGATTATACAGGATGTCGAGGATTTCCGTCTCCAGGCTGGCAGCGTCGGGATGATAGCCGATAGCCCGAAACAACGAAGCCCGCAGAAACTGAGTGGTTATTCGCATCGACGCCGGCTCCGGGGAGGCGACGAGGATGGGAATATCACTGAGCGTGAACAATCCCACATCGAGAGAGGAGATGCCGTCACTGAGGTCGAGCAGGACCCAGTCGAAGTCCAACTCGTGGAGTTGGTGGAGCAAGGTGTCGGCGTAGATCGAAGGAGGAGTGAAGGGATGGCGCCGAGCGGCGGCGATGGAGGCTAGAAAGACCTGGGGATAGCCGGAGGGAACGATGAATTCCGCGATGTGGCTGTTCGGATCTCCGATGCCGGTGACTTCTTGCCCGTCGATGAGGAAGGAGGGTTCCGGACATTGGAGCAGGATATTGAGGGTGGGGCAATTCCAGGTGGTGTCGACGCAGAGGACACGGAAATTGTAGCGCGTCAAGGCCCGTGCGATATCGGCGCAGAGGGTGCTCTTTCCGGTACCACCTTTGCCGCCACCGAAGGCGACGACCCGGGGGCGTTCATCATGTAATTCAGGACCGACGTGATTCAAGGTTCAGCCTCTGGTGGGGCAAACGAAAAAGGGAGACCCATCGAGGGAGGGCAACCCTGTTTGCGGGCCACATGTTGGCTCACGGATCGTCACTTGGCAAGGGACGGTAGCCGGGTTAGGTTGGTGGCGAAAAGACAGGCCCGAGACAGCGACGTCGGCCGATGGTCAGGTCCTTGCGGGGAGCACAACGGAGGAGATTGCGCTGCGATTCCCGACGAGGGTGCTCGTTGTAGCCTGCACGGCGATTTCGAACAAGCCAAGGTGGAGACGTGCCGAAATTAAGTTATAAGGATCCAGATACGGGATCGCAGGTGGTGGTGGAGTTGAGCGAGCAGATGCCGGAGGTGACGATCGGTCGCAATCCGGGGAATATCATCCGCATCAACAATCCCTCGGTATCCCGGCGGCATACGAAGTTCGTCTACGAGGCAGGGGTCTGTACCCTGTACGATCTCAATAGTTCCAATGGCACCTACGTCAATGGGATGCGCATTCAGAGTCAGGTTCTCAAAGACGGGGATCTGGTGAGGGTGGGTGAGTTTCCGCTGGAGTTTGTGGATGAACTCGATCCACCGACGGCGGAATTGCAACAGGATCAACTCATCGAGGCGATCCAGAGGCCTTCTGCACCGCCACCGCTGAAGGATGGTCCCCCGGCTCCGCCACCGACGACCAGGCTCGACGATCAGGTGCAGATGGGCGGTGAGTCAACGGAGGCAGCGTTTGCGTCGTCTTCGGAAGCACCGACGACATCGCGCCAGCCGGCGAGTGCAGCGGAGCAGTTTATGCTTCAGGACGACGAATTGAACGAAATGTTCGACTCTGCGGCGTCCTTCGTCGGCGATGAGCCGCATATCCCGATCGGGGAGGAGAGCGGTCCCGATCACACGGTGGAGGCCGGCGAAGAGATAGCGGCGGCCGTGGAGCAGAGTTTCGGTGAGGAGATCTCGTCGGTTTCTCACGGCCATTCTCCTGCCGCAGTGGCGCCGGCGGAACAAACCGATAGTGAAGCGTTGATCCTGGATGAGTGGGACCAGCAATCTGGCCCGCAAGCCCCGGTGGAGTCGGCCCCTGCAGATAGCGAAGAGATCCAAGAGTTGCACAATAGAATTGAGGAGTTGGAAGAGCAAAACCGGGAAATGCAGGAGATTCTGGATGCCGGAGCTGCTCGGTCCGACGACATTCAAATCAAGAGGCTTCGCGATCAGCGAGATCGGCTCAGCGACGAACGCCGCAACCTGATGCGTCAGATCGACAAATTGCGCGACGAGTTGGAGGCACGCCCCGACGAAGAGGAGGTGGAGCAGATCTCAGCGCAAAAGGAGGCCGTCCAGCAACGAAGCGATGAGCTGGAGTCGGAACTCCAAGAGACGAAGTCGGCCCTCGCCGAACGTGATCAGACCATCCAGAGGCTGGAAAACAAAGAGACTTCTCTCGAAGAGGAGGTGGCGAGTCTTCGTGAAAGCCTGGCGAGTCAGGAGGCAAGTCAGCGAGAGGTGGACGGCGAGCGTACCGAACTGCAAGGAGAGGTCGAAACGCTGAAGGCTGAACTGGAGGCGGTCACAGAGGAGTTGGGCAATGCCTCGGAAGAGATCCAGAAGCTGAAGGAAGAGGTCAAGTGGCGCGACGAGGAGTTGGAGGCCACCGGTACGGACGTTTCGCGTCGCGAAGAAAAGATCGGTGAATTGGAGCAGGAAGTCCAGAACCTCAATCAGGATCTGGAGTTGCGTGACGAACGTCTCGAGGTGCTGACGAAAGCCCTGGAGGACAAGGAGCTCGAAAGCGACGAACGGGCTAAGGAGATCGACAGTCTGCGCCAGGAATTGGACAGGCGACCACCCGTCGAGGAAGTAGAGGAGATGGTCGCTGAGACGACGGATCTGCGCGAGCAATTGGAGGCGACGACGAATGAGCGCGACGATCTGCTGAACCGGGTCGCCGAGTTGGAGGCATCCAGTGAGGAACAGCGACAATTTACGAGCGATCTGGAGGCGCGTCACGCACGAGTCTCCGAGGAGCGCGACAAGCTGCGCCGCGAGCGCGATACCTTCAAAGAAGAGAAGTCCGCCTACGCTCGAGAGACGGATTATCTGCAGGCAGAGCGGCGCAAGAAGGAGCAGGAGTTCAAGGCGTTGCGCGACGAAGTGCAGGCGCTGAAAAAGGACAAGGACAAGAAGAAGGCGATCTTCGAGGAGTTATCCTCGGACCTGCGAGGCCTGGTTCAGGAGAATGACCGGCTTTCGACGCAGATTGAAGAACTGGAGCAGTCACTGGAACAGGCACCGAGTTCGCAGGAGGTGGAGAATCTGGCATCGACGCTGGAGGAACGAGACGAGCGCATCGAGGTGCTGGAACAAGAGATCGAGGAGTTGGAGGGAGATGCCTCTACATTGACCCGCGACCTCGGAGAGATTGGAGAGGAGCGCGATCGGCTCGCCGAACGAGTTCGGGGGCTGGAAGAAGAGATGGAGACCTTGCGGGAACTCTCCGAGGGTGGGGGAGACGCCGAGGCAGAGGTGGCGGAGCTTTCCGAGGTGAAGTCGAAGCTGGAACAGGAACTACAGGACCGCGAGGCACATCTGGAGGCAACGATTGCGGAGCGCGATGAAGCAAGGACTCGGCTCGATGAGGTAGAGTCAGCAGCGGGAGGGGGAGAGGGCGCCGAAGAGCTGAAAGAGGAGCTGAGCAATGTAAAGGCCGAACGCGATGCCCTTCTGGAGGCGGTCAACGAGTTGGAGGACGAGTTGCAAGCGGCTCG
>SLPW01000077.1 GCA_007131755.1 Myxococcales bacterium
ATGGTCCGCTTTACGCGCACCCGCCTCGGCTCGCGTGCCTTCGATTGGCTGTGGAGTCCCGTCGACGACGGGCTGGTCCAGCGCCTGCGTAATGCGGGCTTTGTGCTCGTCGGAAAGACGACGATGTCCGAACTGGGACTTCTCCCCGTGGTGGAACCCGAAGAGGGAGAGCCGACTCGAAACCCCTGGGATCTTCAGCGAACTGCCGGGGGCTCCAGCGGGGGCGCTGGAGCGGCCCTTGGAGCGGGCCTTTTGCCGGTGGCCCCGGGAAGCGACGGCGCCGGTTCCGTGCGCATTCCCTCGGCGCTCAACGGACTGGTGGGCCTCAAACCCAGCCGAGGGCTGGTGCGAGAGGGCTCGGATCGCTTCGATCCCTTCGGCCTCACCGCCATCGGCCCCATGGCGCGTAGCATCGACGACGCGGCGGCTCTTCTCGATGTGCTCGTCGGAGCGAAGAAGAGCTACCTCGAGCGCTCACGCCGACCGCTGCGCCCGCTGCGCGTGGGGGTCGTGATGGAGCCTCCCTTCGGTGAACTCCACTCCGGGATTCAGACCCGTATGGAACGGGCCGCACAGCGGCTCGACGATGCCGGCCACGAGATACAATGGCGCAAAGCCCCCCAGGCGACCCTGGAGGAGTTTACGCCCCTATATCAGAAGTTCATGGCGCGAATTCCCGTCGTCCAGTCCGGCAAGCTCGAAGAGCTCACCCGTTGGTTTCGCGAACAGGGAAAGAAGGTCTCCAAGAAGGAGGCATGGCAGCGCTTTCGCAGGTTCGAGGCGATGGGAAACGACGCCATGGCCGGCGTCGACGTCATGGTCACCCCCACGGTTGGCGACATCGCTCCTGAGGTCGACGAGTTCTCCCACCTTCCACCGAAAGAATATTTTCAAGCCACTGCTCCTTTGGGCACCTTTACAGCCATGGCCAATATCACGGGCCAGCCGGCCCTGAGCGTGCCCTTCGGAAAATGCCAGGGCATGCCTGTGGGAGTCCAACTCCTCGGCCGCCAGGGCGACGACGCCCTCCTCTTTCGGCTGGCCCGGCTCTTTCAGCCGTCGTGAGCCACCACCGCTCCGGCCCGCCAAGCCACTCCCAATCTCAGACAGACGCCGTACCCTTCACCCATCTCTTGCGGTTCCTTCGCCGCTGTAGAACGTTTGCGGTGGCGGGAGCGCGCCAAAATCGGTAGACGACTTTGACCCATCTCCTGAGGCACATCCCGCTGAGCGGGGGTGGAAAACACCAGATTTCGACCCAGATTCACCTTCATGCTATCCACACTTCTCAGCGAAATCCGCCGTGCTCTCCACGGAATTTCTACCCGCAGTGAACAATACCTCATCATCGGCGCCGTCACCTTTACGACCTTCTTCATCGGCTTTGGTGGTGGCATCGTCTTTCCCATCCTTCCCAATCTGGGTGTCATCCTCGGGATCTCGCCATTATTAGTGGGCCTGATCCTTAGCGCCAATCGCTTCTCGCGACTCTTGCTGAGCGCTCCGGCGGGGATGCTCGTCGACCGCATCGGCACTCGCACCCCCTTCGTGGCCGGGATGTTCATCCAGGCCATCGGCACTTTCGGCTATTTTCTGGCCATGGTCGTCCCCGGTCCTCCCGAGATCTGGTTTTTGCTGGCCCGCATTCTCTGGGGCGTCGGAAGCGCCCTTGTCTTCGCCACGGCCTATACCATCGCCGCCGACGTCGCCGACGCCGCCACTCGGGGTAGCAGTATGGGCCTCATCCGAGGTGGCCTCCTCTTCGGTGTCCCCACGGGGTTGGTCGGCGGTGGCCTCGTCGCCGAACTTGCCAGCACCATTGCGGCCTTTCTGCTGGCCGCAGCCCTGGCCTTTATTGCGAGCTTCGTCGCCCTGGCCATCATTCCCGAAACCCACGTTGACGAGGACTCTCCGGACCCGCCGCCGGGCTTTAATCTCGACCTGAGCCTGCCCGCCGTGACTGCCGGCGCCGTCAACGGCGCTCTGTTCATCGTGTATTTCGGCGTCGTCTTCTCCACCCTCGTCCTATTGCTGCCAGACCGGGATCTGGGCGTCTTCGGCCTCGACGCCCAGGGAAGCTCCGGGCTCTTCATGGCCCTGACGGTCATCACCGCCGGCTTCTTCATGTTCACCGGCGGTCTCATCAGCGACCGGTTCCGCACCCGCGTCCCCATCCTGGTCTTCTTTCTCTTGCTCACCGCCGCCGGATTCGTGCTCCTCGCCAACGCTCACTGCGTCGCATCCCTTACCCTGGCCACCATCGCCATCGGCGCCGGACAGGGCGGAACCAGCGGTCCCCTCCTGGCCCTGCTCGCCGACCTCACTCCCAAAGAGCGCATGGGACGCGCCGTGGGCACCAATAACGTCCTCGGCGACATCGGCGGTGGTCTCGGTCCCATACTCGCCCTCCCCCTGGTCGGGATCATCGGCTTTCAATCCCTCTACCTCGCCAGCGCCTCACTCCCCTTGCTCGCCATCGCGATTCTCCTTGTCGGCGTCTATCGCCAGACCGGTACCATCTCCCCCTCCATCGAGATCCCCTGCTCAACAGGATCTCCGCATCATTGAGCCCGGACAGCCTTTTGTGTGTGATCCACCTTGATCGGTTGTATTACTCAATGTGGTCGCCCCCCTGGCCCCGGCCCGGTCCCTGGCCCTGGCCCGATTTTGCTTCGCGTCGGCAAAT
>SLPW01000266.1 GCA_007131755.1 Myxococcales bacterium
ACAGCGGGTGGTGGGTGGTGGGTGGTGGGTGATGGACTGCCGTTTGCCGACTATCTGCCGTGTTTAGCTTCTGCGTAGTCGATACCAAAGCTGCCCCGGTCAGGAGATCAAACGTGGAAACGCTCCCCCTGCTCGCACAACTTCAGGGCTGGGATTATCGCACTTATATCTTCATCGCCTTCCTGATCATCCTGGCCGCCATCCTCGCCATGGGCCTCGTCGCCGTCATGGCCGGCTACGCCCAACACAGGTCGTCCTAAAGCAGATTTACTTCGAGAACCGGGGTGCTCTTGAGAACGGCGAAATCCAAAAAAAACAAGGGATATGCTGGGGATTATGGGGATATAGGGAAGGGTTTGTTTTTCTCCCCCCATCTCCTCCATCCCCATATCTCCTTTTCTTTTTTCACGCCAAGATGGAATTGTCCTCCCACACCGGCGGAAGAAGAACTCCGGTTTTCCTTGTAAGAGTGGTTTAGTGCTGGCCCCCGGAAATCCGTCGGCACCGCAATTGAATCTTACCTCCTCACTCTGCTACCTTCTGGGCGACTCGATCCAATCCTTTGTTTCCAATCGACTGTCCAGGAGCAGCAATGATACGCCCGAAAAATCTACTCGTCCTCGCCATCGCCGCGCTTTTCGCCCTTTCCGCCTGCGGAGATGACAGCGGTGAGACAGGCAACCAGAACGACTTCAACGTCGGGGAACAAGACGCCGGACCCGACGACACCGGCGATGACGACACCGACGACGCCGGCCCAACCGGGGACGCCGACCATGAGGAAGATACGGGAGTTGATGCCGATGACCTGGTGGTCCCTGCCGATACGGGTCAGGACGAAGACACCGGCGGCGATGACGAATCGGGCTGGCCCGATCCCAATGGGGATGACCACTCCAATCCTCCCGCCGAACCGGAGTGCATGGAGAATCTGGACCACATGACTGCCTGTGGCGGATACGGCAAAGGCACCTGGGAGAACGCCGAGGTCTGCACCGACTTCGATATCGAAGAAGCCCTCGAGGAGTTCGATTGCGAGGGAGCGGACGTTCAAAAATTCGACTACTGGGTCGTCGAGGGCTCGGGTACTTTGACTCTCACCGATGACACCTACGAACGCGACCTCCAGATCGTCATCGACGCCGAAGCCTTCATCCCCGAAAACTGCTTGGAATTCATGGGCTTCCCGATCACCTGTGACGACTTTTCTGCGGGCGCTCAAGAATTTCTCGATCTGCACTTGGACTGTCAGCCCGGCGACGCCCCTGCTCCGGAAGGACCGGGCTGTGACTGTGTCATCGACGAGCAGATCTTGGACCGATCCGGAACCGGCGTCCTCACCGTTGAGCACGAGGAGAATCTACTTCGCTTCTCCGAAGAGGGCACCTACTACTACTGCGCTGAAGATGGCGTGCTGAATCTGCGCACCACCTCAAGCCAGGATATCCCCATGACCGAGTCCTATACCTTCGCGGAGTGAGCCGCTCCGTGGTGTGCGGCGTCGCCCCTCCGACCGCAGGCTGAACAGCGCCTGCGGCCACCTCCCCAATCAAGTTGGGGAGGGGTTTATCATCTGCCACGTATCAGCACGACCCCCTCCCCAGCCCGGGCACCCACGCAACCCCCACCTTCTCCAACACACCACTCCCCCTTGCCAACCCCCGCCTCGCCCCTTCATTTAACCTCACACCCACCTCACCGTTCCCACCCACAACGGAGCCGACCATGGGGAAGGTCGACGACGAATCGCCAGCCGGCCCGAAGTGCACGCGCCGACAAGCTCTGCTCGGCACGGCCGCACTGGCCGCCGCCTTCGCCGTACCTGGCTGCAGCAGCGCTCGCTCCGCACGGGTGCGCTCTGCCACCGACGCCAATCCGAACCCCGATCTCTCCTCCTGGGAAGGCGTGCGGGCTGAATTCGACGTCGACCCCGATCTCATCCATATGGCAGCCATGCTGCTGTCATCTCACCCTCGACCGGTACGCGAGGCCATCGAAGCTCACCGCCGCGGCCTCGACGACAACCCCGTGGACTACCTCTTCGAGCACTGGGCACGCTCGGAGGAACGACTCGACGACGACGCCGAACAGTGGGCCATGGAGGCCGCCGCTCGCTACCTCGACGTCCCTGCCGCCCGTATCGCGCTGACCCATAACACCACCACCGGGCTGGCCATGGTCTATAACGGCATCGATATCCGCCCCGATCAGGAGGTGTTGAGCGCCCACTGGAATCATTGGGCCAGCGAGGGCTCCATTCAATACGCCGCCGAAAAGCGCGGCTTCTCGCGCCGCCGAGCCCACCTCGTCGACGACCTCCAGACCATCACAGCCGACGAGCTCACGGATCGCCTGGTCGACCACATCGCTCCCGAGACCCGCGTCGTCGCTTCCACCTGGGTCCACTCCGATACGGGTCTCAGACTTCCCGTCGGTGCCATGGGCCGCCGCATCGAGGAGATCAACCAGGCTCGAGCTGCAGAAGACCGCATCCTCTTCGTCGTCGACGCCGTCCACGGCTTCGGCGTCGAAGACGCTACCTTCGCCGATCTACATTGCGACTTCCTCATCGCTGGCTGTCACAAATGGCTCTTCGGCCCCCGCGGCACAGGACTCATCGCCGCCGGCGCCGACGCCTGGCAGCACGTCACGCCCACGATCCCCACATTTTCCATGAGCATCAC
>SLPW01000582.1 GCA_007131755.1 Myxococcales bacterium
CGAGATCGTCGCGTTTGTTCATGGGCCATCCTCAGGTCGGTGGGGAGTCGATGTGGCGAAAAGCCGGAAACGATGGGGCCTACGCTATGACTTATTGGCGGTCGAACGCAATAGGGGAGCGCAGATGAGTCGACACGTGCCGGCAACCCGACGCCCATCACGGGCCGAAGGCCGCGTGGCTATTCATGTCGGCCGCAAAAGGCGCGGCCAAAATTCTCGGCAGCCAAGGCTTGCCTGCGGTTGGCGAGTTGTGATCAATAGACAGCCAATCAAGTTGGGGAGGGGTTCGGTGTTGGGGCGTGACGCCGATCACTCCCCAACCGGGGCACTCGCGAGCGTAGCGGGTGGGTCGCAGGAGGGGCTGGAAAAGACAACAGCAAAGGCGGGCCTGGGCGAGGGCCTGGGCCTGGGCCAGGGAACGACTGGCGACGCAGCCCGATCGCAGGCCCATGATATGATCCACGGGACTTGAATTTGGGCCCGCGTGGTGATAAGCCTCCCCGACTCAGTCGGGCCGTCAATCCGGGGCGGTGACGCAACACACAACCTGTGGCCAGGCATGGAGAGCCGACGAGACAGTCTGGCCAAACGGTCGGCGGAGGCAGCACGAAAGGGTCCGTCGCCCGCTGCGCGATTTAGAAAAGATCTACGGAGACAGAATCATGGAATTGATCGACAAACTCAATGCTGAGCGAATTCGCGATGATCACCCCGAGTTTCGCCCCGGAGATACGGTGCGAGTGCACCTGGTGATCCGAGAGGGAGAGAAAGAGCGCATCCAGGTCTTCGAAGGGGTGGTCCTCGGTCGAAGCGGATCGGGAGCCCAGGAGACGATGACGGTGCGAAAGATATCGCACGGCATCGGTGTGGAGCGGATCTTTCCCGTCCACAGCCCGCGGATCGACAAGATCGAGTTGGCCAGCATCGGCCGCGTTCGCCGCGCCAAGCTCTACTATCTTCGCGAGCGTTCCGGAAAGAGCGCCCGGATTCGAAGCAAACGCAATCGAAAGGGCGTTTGAGGCGGGAGGTGGAGCCGACTTTGTGTCGGGTTGGCCGCTCTTTACCGAAGAGCCCTTGTCGGCGTATGATGCGCAGAGTCTGGACTGGACCATTCTTGGACAGGGTCTGTGCACTTCATGCGCCTTCGTGAGTTGATATTTCAGGGAGTGCTCGGTGCGGCGAAGCCGAGCCGTCTTCGACCCGGTGACGGGTTGGCGCGAATGGCTTTGCCCCCGGGAGTGTCGGTCCATCAGGTCCACGACCTGTTGATCGCCTGCCTGTACCCCACCCACCTGAGCCTGGAGCAGCAAGAGGGATTGCGTTTCGATGCGTCGGCGAAGTTGGCCGCCGTATTGGAGTCTTCGCACGGTGTGTTTCGGGTGATCCGCCGCAGGGATGCCGCCAGCGTTCGCCTGCAGATTAAGAAGAAGGAGGGGTATCGCGAGTTGGCCGCCGGAGCGTCGGCGGTGGAGTCGGCGCTGCAGAAGAAGCTCTTTGTTCCTCCCCTTGAAGTTGTGTTTCCCCTGCATCTGTGGCGGTTTGATCCCGAGGAGGTACCGCGGCCTTCTCCTGGGGCCGAATTTGGTGACGATCCCCAGATTCCAGAGGTCATCGAGCAATATCGGGTGGCCCTCGGAGTGGAGGAGGTCGAAGATGAGATCACCGAGTTGGAAGGGCGCATCGAGCTGGGAAGAGATGCGCTGGGGAAGGGCGCGAAGATCAAGGACAAGCTCCAGCAGGCACGAGACAAGCTCGACTCCATTTCGGTGGACCAACTCAGCGACGAAGAATTGACGTTGCTTCGCAGCAAAGAGGAGAAGATCGAGGAGTTTCGCCGGGAGTTGGAGAGGCTGCGCGAGCAGGAAGGACAGGAGCTCGACGCTATTGGGAAGCGGCTTCCGGATCGGCCCAAAGATCGACCTCTGTTCTGGGTGGGCATCGCCGTGGCGGCGCTGGCGTTGGTGGCGAGTGTCGTCCTCTACGAAAGTCATCGCATCATCGCCCTGGCCAGCATTCCCGGATTTCTCATCGGGGGGATCGAACTCCTTCGATATTATAACGATCTGGGGCGGGCCAGCGTGCACAAGGTACGCCTGAAGTCGATCCGCCGGCGCATCAGCCAGGTGATCGAAGAAGAGATCATGTTTCGCGAAAAGATCGATCATATCTTATTTCACGCCGGAGTGGAGAGCGAGGAACAGCTCCAGGCCCGACTGCCCAAGGCTGCCAAGCTGCGCAAAGTCATCGAAAAGCTCGAGAAAAAGCAGGACGCCGTGCGCCGTGATCCGGAGTATCGCCGCGCGCGCCAGGAACTGGATGAGATGGAGGAGAGACTCGAGGAGCTTCAGGCTGCCCGCGAGCAATTCCCCTCGTTCGTGATGAATTCCTTTCGGCTGGAGAGCGATCTGGAGGAATTGGGCGTCGATCCGGTGGAGGTACGCAAGTGGCTGGATCGTCAGGAGGGCACGCAAGAAGAAGAGGAGTTGGAGTACTCCGACCCCTTCGAGTGGATGCTCGACGTAGCCCAGAAGGGGGGTCTGTGGCAAAAGACCGGTTTGGTGTCGGGAGTGCGCTCGACCTGGTCGAAGATCTGCGGCCACGTGCTTGGTGAACGCTTCGAGCAAGTGGACTTGAGCGAGGATGGGAAGCTGACGGTGGGAAGCCTGACTGAGGAGCAGCAAAAGCTGTGGCAGTCCACGCGCAGTTCGGAGGTGCGCGTCGTTCTCTGTGCCCTGGCGCTTTCGATGCAAGTGACGGCGGTTCGCACGAAGAGTTCGTCGATCTTCAGATCCGTATGGGTCGCCGAACCGGGAGAGGCGATGACGCCGGGCCACGCCGAGAAATTCGAGTCTGTGTTCAAGAGCGCGGCCCGGGATTGTCAGATCGTCATCTGTGAGACACGATGATGGCACAAGAAGAATTATTCGAGCGCCCTCAGGCGCGCCCCGGCGAGTTGGAAGCCCTTCTTCTAGAGGAGGGGATCACCACGGTCATCGGAGTGGACGAGGCGGGTCGCGGCCCGTTGGCCGGGCCGGTGGTGGCGGCGGCGTTCTGGTTGGATCTGACAGAAGAACCGGACGATGGTCTTCGCGATATCGACGATTCAAAGAGGTTGGATGAAGCGACCCGAGAGGCGCTCTACGATCGGTTGGACGACGGAGATCATCTCCACGCCATTTGCGCCTGTGATGCGGGTGTGATCGACGAGATCAACGTGTTGCAGGCGACCTTTCGGGCCATGGAGATGGCCGTGGAGGAGGTGATCGAGGCCCGTGGTGAGGCTCCCCAGGTGGTGCTGGTGGACGGAAATTTGGTCATTCCACAGGGCCCCTGGTCTCAGCGGGCGATCGTGAAGGGCGATCAACGAAGTCGAGCCATCGCCGCGGCCAGCGTCATGGCCAAGGTCCACCGCGATCGCTTGATGCGCCGGGCGCACGAAGAGTGGCCGCACTACGGGTTCGACAGCAATAAGGGCTATGGGACGGCGGCACATCGCGAGGCGCTGTCGCAATACGGTCCGTGTCGGCTGCACCGACGCTCCTTTGCCGGTGTGGTGCAGACAGAAGAGTGAAGGTGGGTCGCTCCGGGGGTACCGGTTTTACCGGTCGGGGCATGATGATGATTGAGGACGAGGGAGGAGAGATGACGACGACGGAAGATTCCGACGACAGGCGGCATCTGGAGGTGGGGAGGCGCGGCGAAGATATGGCCGTGGCCTATCTGCGAGAGAAAGGCTGGAGAATTGAGGACCGCAATTTCGAGACGAAATACGGTGAGATCGATATCATCGCCGAGCGATCGGTGGATGGCGAAAGTGGAAGGCTTGTGGCCTTCGTGGAGGTGAAGACGCGTAGCTCGTCGGGGGCCGCGGCCCCACACCTTGCGGTGACAGCCGACAAGCGGCGCAAGCTGGTACGCATGGGTCGCACCTACGCCGACTGGCACGGCCGCAGCAATACGGGATATCGATTCGACGTCATCGGGATCGACCTCAGTGAAGATCCTCCGAAGCTGCAGCACTTCGAGGGGGCCTTCGATTTCCGCGGAAGGCCATATTGAGAGTGAGCGGTAGGTGGATGGCGTCTACTTACTCGCCTTTGCGAGCTTCGAGAACTTCGCGAAAGGGGACGCGGCGGTGGGTTTCCCAGACATCGTCGCGGATGCGCCACATCGTGGAATCGGTCTCGCGACTTTGTTCGTCGAGACGAGAGGGGGCCCCTTCGATGTAGAGCACCATCTCTCCCCAGCGCTCAATGAAGTGACGCTCTCCCTCTTCTTGGGAGCCCGGTCGCATACACCAGGACTCGCCATGGGTGCCGACGTGGTGGGCAGTGGTGGCGTCGTGGCGAAAGCGAAGGATCCTCTCCAGGGTCTCGGCAAAGGCGCGTGCCTCGTCTTCGGAGCGCCAGGTGCTGAGCTGAACGACGATGGCTTCCTGTTCTCCGGAGGCGCGATAGGCGTGAATACGATCGCCATCCCATCCGGAGGCGATCTCGTCGGCCGCCGGGGCGTCGGTGATCGCCTCCAGGTGGGTGCCGAGCCAGGAGCGGAACTTCATCTCCCCGAAGGTGGTATCGTAGATCTGCTCGTAGTCCGAAAGTGCCTGGCCTGCGTCAAAGCGGATGTCCAGCGGTTCGTCACCGTCGAAATAGCGCTCCGGGTGGAGGATCTGAGAGGTGGAGACGGGGGCATTGGTATAGATTTGATCGAATTCTGCCCAGGTCCGGCCGGAGCGGGCGTGGACGACAAAGCGCATTCCCTCCACGTAGGGAAAGAGCAGGGTGTCGCGAATAATGGGCGGGGCGTTTCCGAGGACGGAGTCACCCAGCGAGGGCAGGGGATCGGCTCCGATGTCCATGGCGTTCGGTGGCTCCAGACTTTCCATGGCTTCCAGGGTGTTCAGATCCAAAAGCTCCAGGAGCATGGAGGCCATCATTGGGATGTCGATAAAAGAGCGTGCACGATTCTGGGGCAGGACTTCACGCTCATAGAGTTCGTAGTCCACCATGACGGCCATGGCGTCGCCCTCGATGAGGGCCATTCGCGCCAGGGCGAAGTCTGCATTCTCCCGAGAGTCGAAGGGAGCGAGGAGGGCCCCGATATCAAAGTGTTGATCCTGAATGGCGTGAAAGATCTCGTGAGCCATCGTCGTCTTCTGCACCGATTCGGGCAATCCCTCCATGATATACAATTCGGTGGCGTCCTGATCGTAGAAGCCGGCGATCTGCTCCGTGAGCAGGTCGAGCATCAACTCGCGGTAGTCGAGATCGTCGTCGAATAGCCCCAGCCGCCGGTAGACCAGCGATTCGGCCTCAAAATCGGCGTCGGGCACCTCCTCATGAAATCGCTCGATGAGCATGTCTCGCAGTTGATCTCGATCCTTGACCCCTTTTTGAATCGATTCCTTGAGCTCCAGGCCCCGGATCTCGGCGACGCGGCTGCCGATGGAGGAAGCGGCTTTGAGCAGCCGATGCTCCGAGTCCTTTTCGATCTCCGAGGCCTCGCCGCCCGAAGGGGACTCCTCGGCGGCGACCTGTGCAGAAGAAAGGAGGAAAAGCGAGGCAAGAAGAGCCAAGAGTAGGCGGCGGATCATCATGGGCGCTCGGGGATTAGGGTGATAGAGATAAAAAGGAGAGTCCCAGAACTACGGGCGCTATGGTAGCGGGGCGTACAAAGGGTTCCAACTCCAATCTACAGTGGGGTTCGATTTGCTGGAGTTGAAATTCCGGCTCATCTGGCTTACAGGTATCTCAGGTCGCATCGAAGATAGTCGGAGCAAAATGGCGTTGTCGAAAATGCGATGACTCGTAATCTGGTGCGATCGTTTTGAGCAATCCGGTGACCGACGAGGGTCACGAAATCGACGAAAGGAGTTGAGATGCTGAAGAAGTTGATGGCAGCCTGTTGCGTATTGGGACTGGTCTTTTCTGGTGTGGCCTGTTCGGGGTCCGACGAAGTGGAAGACGATCTTCAGATCGAAGAGCCGAGCGAAGAGGAGTTTGAGGAGGCCGAGGCCTTCATGGAGGAAGCCGAGGAAGAGGAAGAACTTCCGGTCGCCGAAGAGCCGGAAGCCGAAGAGGCCGAAGAGGCCGAAGAATATGCCGAAGAAGACGCCGAAGAGGACGAGGAGTGATCTCGATGAGCGTCGCCTTCGATGGCGTATGAAGATCAGCGGGGCTGCTTCCGGTAAGGAGGTGGCCCCGTTGTTATAAGCGAAGTGGTGATGGGAGCAGGAGTTGCAGGGGGGAGAGGCTGTAGCCCGGCCGTTTCGGCAGATGTCCCTATTTTTTATCGGCTTCGTCCGCTACGATCGCCGCAGGGGGCGCTGCAAGATGTTGAAAATGTAAAAGTTTACTTTTGAAGGGCTCAAGGGGGTGGCGCACCTTGACGATATGTGGATGTCGAAGGCATTCTGTGATGGATGTCGGGTTTACCCCCAATTTGCTCACAAGGAAGAAGCGATGACTCGAGGTTTGCAGGCAGGTCTGATAATCGCATTCGTGATTCTCGGGCTAGGGTTGATGGGCTGTGCACCAGATCTCTACGGGGAATGTCAATTGCCGGAAGCCGAACCAGGAGATCCGCTGGCGACATGTATCATGCAGGACGAGACGCAGTCCGTCAGTTGCGTAGTAGAGGAACAGACGGAGTGCGACACCGGGGCCTGTGGGAGATATCAGGGCAGTAGCCCGTTCTGTACACAGCGATGCACGAGCAATGACGATTGTGGCTCCGGCGAATGCCTGGAGTTCGTCTTTCAGTCCGGTGTCACCTATTGCGTAAACAACGAAAACCTGAATCGATGAGTCCAGCGATGTTCGCCGTGGACCGTGCCACTGAGCTTCAAGTAATCGGGAGCGATTCGAGATGAAATGGAAGAGAGGAATCGGCGTGCTGGTAGCCCTGGCCGTGGGACTGAGTGTGAGCGCGACGACCGCTCATGCCGGGGATATGGTCTTCGACGAAGACGATGACGAAATGGTCTTCGACTTCGACGAGTTGGACGAGGATCTGGAACATCTCGACGAATTGCTCGACGAGGGCAAGCTGTTGTACGAGCAGCGCAGTTACGAGGAGGCGAGCCTTCGCTTCTTCGATGTCCTGGAGGATGATTCGCCGGGCGCGGAGGGTCATCACGCCGAGGCAGAATACGAGCTTGCGCGAGCTCTATTTCGCCTGCATCTGTATCAGGGGTCCTTGCGCTATTTCGGCTCCATTGCTCGAGAGGGGGATTTTCATCCCTATTTCCAGCCTGCCCTCAGGGGACTGTTGCTTCTGACGGAGGTGATCCCGGGGGATCGAACCCTGGCGGAGTATCTGGGCAGGTATTCACAGTATTTTCCGGAGATTGTGCCCGAGGCGTTCCGCGACCGCTATGCGTTTTTGGTGGGGCGCCATATGTACGACGACATGAGATACGACGAGGCGGTGCGGCTGTTGGAGTCCATCGAGCAGGGAAGTCCCTTTTTCGGGCGGGCCCGCTATATCATGGCCATCACCCATGTGGCGGACAATGAGGCGGAGCCAGCGGCCAGGGCGTTTCGCGATGTCCTCGATCACCTGCACGGTCTCGACGAGTCCCCGTCGCAGTTCAACACCGAGCAGGCGATGCTCTTTGATCTGGCCCACCTGGGATTGGCTCGCGTCTATTACTCCACCGGCCACTTCGATACGAGCCTAAATTTTTACGGGCTCATCGACCGAAATAGTCCGCGATGGCCGTCGGCCTTATTCGAATCGGCCTGGGGATTTTTCAACGTGGAGCGGTTCAACCAGGCGCTGGGTAATCTTCACAGCCTGAACTCGCCGTTTTTCGAGGACGCCTATTTTCCGGAAGGACCAATTCTGGCGGCGGTGATCTACTTCTACAACTGCAACTTCGGGCTGGTGCGCGAGACGCTGGACGACTTCGATTATCTCTTCAACGACGTCCACGACGATCTGGAGACGATCCTGGCGCAAAATCCGGACTCCTGGGCGCTGTACGAGTGGGGTACGGAGTGGCGAAACGGAGGGTTGGATAATGGACGTCCGGAGTTGGAGAGTGCCCTTCGTGCCAACCTCGAAGATCGACAACTGGCTCAGCACTTCGATCTGGTGGGAGCCATCGATCGGGAGATGACGTTGATGGGGCAGTTGGCCGATAGCTGGCAGGCAAGCGGGCTTGGTGAGGAGTTGATGGGATATTCGTCGCTGGCCCATAGTGACGCCGTCAACGACGCGGGAACTCTGGTTCAGCGCCGCCTGGAAAGGACCAGAGAAGAGCTGCGCGGGCTTTTGATTCAACAGGACGAAATTTTGTTCGAGGTGGCCCGGGCCGAGCGTGGCGAGGCGGAGTTGGACGCGCGAATGGGTATGCAGGTCGACGAGCACGTCACGGACTCTCCACAGTTGGAGGTCTCCAGTGAAGAGATGTACTGGGGGTTTGATGGCGAATACTGGCTCGACGAATTGGGATACTACTTCTTCGATATCCGTTCCGAATGCCGACGCTAACCGACAAAGTGCGGTGACCGATGGGGTGGCAAGATCGAAGTGAGGATGATGTGTCAGCGAAGCAGCGACGACAGAGGAGCACGACGATGAGATGGCTCGAAGAGCAGTGCAAACCCTGCAGATCGGGGCGTTGGATGACGGTGGTGGCCCTGGCGTTGGTGTGGCTGGTGCCGGCAGAGGCGTTGGCCGATGGAGAAAGCCGGGAGATTCCGGTGGCCGACACGCCGATGGAGGAAGACGATCGTCCCGCATTTGAGGAGACGGATCTGTCAGAGCTGCGCCGTGACAGCTTCGTAGAGCAGCGCCAATTCGAGGGCGTGCAGCTCGAGGACGAGGCGATTCACCGCCTGCAACGTCTCATCGAAAATACACAGCAGGGCCACCCCGATCGGGCGGAGTATATCTACAATCTGGCCGAGAAATACTGGCAGAGATCGCGCAGCTATTTCCACCGGGCCATCGAAACCCAGGACGAGTGCTATCTGCTCGAAGACGAAGGACAAGAAGAAGAGGCGCGGCGCTGCTGGTTCCGAAAAGAAGACCAGGAGTTGGAATCGGAGCGGCTACGCGACGACGCCATCCAGGAATATGCGCGAGTCATCCGAGAATTTCCGGACTTCGAGCACCGCGATACGGTGTATTTCCAGTTGGGCACAAACTTCATGGAGCAGGGGGAGGATGAGAACGGCCTGGAGATCTTCCGCCGCCTGCTGGCGGAATATCCCAACACCCCCTACCAACCGCAGGTGCTGTTGTACTTCGGCGATTATTATTTTGAAAACGAGCAGATGTTCGATGCCCTCGACGCCTACCAGAAGGTCGTGGAATTCGATGACAGTCCCGTCTACCAGTACGCGCGCTACAAACTCGGGTGGACCTATTTCAACATCGACAACAATCAGCGGGCTCTGGAGGAGTTTTTGAGGGTCCACGAGTTGGCGTCGAGGGCCGACGAGGGCACGGCGGAGCGGGCGATGCTCAACCAGGTGCGAAACGATATCGTGCGTGTCTACTCCCGGATCGGATCGCCCGATCAGGCGCTGGGCTTTTTCCAGGATCTTGCGCCGGAGAGAGAGGATTGGCTTGCCTTGATGGAGAGGCTGGCCCTGTTTTATGGAAACGAGGCTCAGTACCAGGATTCCAACTACATCTACAACACTCTCATCGAAGTCAACGGGGATAGCTACAAGGTCTTGGACTATCAGTACGAGATCGTGCGCAATACGACGACGATCAGCTCCTATAGCGAAGATGCGCTCCAGGACATCGCCCGGATGATTCTTCTCGTACAGGCCGCCGATGAGGGAGCATTTACGCAGGACGAGGACGAAGCAGAGAGGTTGCGGGCACGGGTCAAAGAGGCCAGCAGCAACTGGGCCAGGACCTATCACCGAGAGGCACAGCGAACTCGAAATGAGAACCTCTTCGTCATGGCTCATCACCTGTACAACGGCTATCTGCAGACCTTTACGGAAGCCGATGATCGCTACGATATGAGCTTCTTCCACGCCGAATTGCTCTTCGAATTGCAGCAGTGGGAAGAGGCCGCTCTGGCCTACGAGCGGACCCTCGAGATCGATCCCGAAGGGGAGTATACCGAGGAGATCGTGTTGGCGACGATGGTCTCGCTTCTGGAGGTGGTGGATGCTTCGGAGGAACGAGCGGAGTTGGACGCCGACTTCGAGGATGGCGAAGAAGGGGAGATTCCAGAGCCCCAGGAATTGCCGGAAGAGCAACAGCGCGTGATGACGGCGGCGAAGAACTATATGCAATACGCCCCTGACGGCGACGACATCGTGGACGTCATGTATATCAAGGCCCGCACCTATTACGACTACGATCACCTTGAGCGGGCCGGAGAGATCTTCGAGATCATCGCCTTCGATCACTCCGATCACGACTATGCCGAGGTCAGCGCCAACCTGCATTTGGACTGCCTGATCAGGCTACGAGATTACACCACCCTTGCCGACACGGTGGAGAAGTATCTCGAGAAGCAGCCCGTAGGCGATCCGGAATTTCAGGCCGATCTGCGCGAGATGAATATGGCCATTCGCTACAATATCTGCGTCGATCTGGACGAAGAGGAGAGATGGGAGGAGGCCGCCCACTGTTATGTGGAATATATCCAGGACTTCCCGGACTCCGAGCAGCGAGATATGGCGTTGTACAACGCCGCGCTGGACTTTGAGCGCATCTACCAGATCGAGGCGGCCATCCACATGCGTCGCATGCTGCTCGAGGAACATCCCGACTCGGAATATGCCCCGGAGACGCTGTATAATCTGGGAGGTAACTTCCACGCATGGGCTATTTACGGACAGGCCTCCCAATACTACGAGTTGTACGTGGCTCACTTTCCGGAGGAAGATAATGCGGAGGAGGCGCTTCGAAACGCGGCCACCTTCCGCCAGGGCCTAGAAGAATACGACCGTGCGATTGAGAATTACGAGAAATATATCGAGTTATTCGGCGATGACAATCCGGAGGACGCGGCGATGGCGTTCTTCGAGATCGCTCAGATCTACGAAGCGGAAGAGCGCGACGACGACGCCTACAGGCAGTATCGCGATTATATCCGACGCTACGGCAATCAGGGAAGTCCGGACTGGCTATTGCAGGCCCACATCAAGATCGCACTTCACTACTGGGAGCAGGGAGCCAGAGAGGATGCGCTCGACGGCTTCGATGAGACCCTGGCGGTATATGGGCGATTCTCCGAAGAGGAGCAGGGGTCGATGATCGACGGCCGTGACGCCGCCGCGCAGGCGAAGTTCATGCTCGGCGAGGATCTCCTGGAGGAGGCGGAGGCAATTCGAATCGACTCAACGGACGATGAGGAATTGCGGGAAGCAACGGAAGAGAAGATGGAGGCTCTCAACAAGGCCGGTGAGGTCTACGAAGAGGTGCTGGGATTCGGACGTCCCGACTGGGCGATCGCGGCAGTGTATCGGGTGGGAAGCGGATTCCACGATTTCGCCGAGACGCTGCGAGAGAGTCCGGTGCCCGAGCATCTGACGGAGAATCAGAAACACCACTACAAGGCGCTCCTCGAAGATCAGGCGGTGCGTTTTGAAGATGCGGCGGCTCAATACTATATCCAGGCTCTCGACGCGGCGCGCGACGCCAACTGGTACAACGAGTATACGGAGTTGGCGGAGACGGCGCTGGCCGATATTCGCCCCGCCGAATATCGAAGCCCCTCGGAGCTACGGGCCCAGCCGGATAATTTTACGGATCGCTTCATGTCGGCCTCCTTTTTGGAAGAGATCGATGAAGAGGACGTGCTCGAGCAGTTCCGCGACGAAGATCTCACGGAAGAGCCACAGCAACAGGAAGAGGAAGAAATCGACGACGGCGGGGGAGTGGCCGGAGAAGAAGCCGGTGAAGGCGAAGAGGCGGACAGAAGCTGACAACCGGTGACTTCGGTGGTGGCGTTCTCGAAGACCGAGACACAACGAAGATGAGCGAAGCAATAGCGGAGACGACGGCCGATGAGTGATTGGAAACGAAGAGCGCTGGTAGTTGTGGTCGCCCTGGGGATGGGGTTGTGGACGGGTTGTTCCTCGACGCCCACCGCCGAAGATGAGGAGGCGCGGGCCACCGTGGAGAGCGGTGGGACCGATGATCTGGAGGCCATCGCCGAATTCGAAGACGCCGTGGAGTTGTGGCAGGAGTCGGAAGGGGCCGATCTCGCCGGCGTGCGCAGTCATCTGGAGGCGGCGGTCGACCAGGACAGTCGCTTCGGTGCGGCCTGGTACAACCTGGGAGTGCTGGCCCAGATGGAGGGCGATTACGAAGGGGCTCGTGAGGCCTACGAGACGGCCGTATCCAACGCCCCGAGGCTGGGACGTGCTCACGTCAATCTGGGGATGATCGCCATTCGCGACGGGCAGAGAGAGGCGGCCTGGGATCACTTCCAGCGCGCCATCGAGGTCGATCCCCTCAACTCGGAGGCCCACAATAATCTGAGCGTTCTTCTGCGGGAGCAGCAAGAATACGAGGAAGCCATTATTCACGCCCGCCGGGCCCTGGCGGGAGACGCGACGAATACGGGAGCCTACTCCAACCTGGCCAGAGTCTATTACGATCAGGAAAATCTCGGGGTTGCCCGCCTGGTGTTGTTCAACGCTCTGGAGATCGATGACGAGGATCCGGATCTTCATAATGAGATCGGGTTGAACAACCTGGCAGAAGGAGACGTAGCGAATGCGATCAACCGTTTTCGCACCGTCTTGGAGCTCGACGCCGATCATATGGCGGGATTGTTGAATCTCGGTTCGGTGATCCTGAGCGTTCGTGACTATGAACAGGCGCTGGGGCTGTTTGAGCGGGTGCTGGAGCAGGAGCCGGATCACAAGGATGCGCTGATCGCCTCCGCCGTGGCGACGCGGGCGCTGGGCGATCTGGAAGAGGCGCGCCGGCTCTACGAGCAGGTTCAGCAGATGGATCCCGACCATCCGGCCATCGAGTTCAACCTGGCGGTATTGGAGCAGGAACACCTGGCCCAGAACGCCCAACTCGGCGTGGGCTCGGAGATGCCGGAAAATCCCGTGGACCAGATGGATTTTACGGTCAACAACTTCCGGAACTCGCTGGTACACTACGAGCGGGCCCTGGAGCACTACCGGCGTTTTATCGAGATCGCCGATGGAGAATATGCCGATCATGTCGACGATGCCCGTAGTCGAATCGACTCCGTGGAGGAGTTGATGGAGACCCTCAACGAGGAGATCCCGCGCCTCGAGGCCGAGCGCGATGAATTGGCGGAGTTGATGGGGCCCCAGGAAGAGCCTCAGGTCGAGGAGCCCGAGGAAGAGGCCGTCGACGACGCCGAGTAATTCCGAACCACAGAAGCAGGGGGGCGATCGTTACGGCTCGTTACGGGCGCTTTCCTTTAGGCCATGGATCCTTTGTGGTATCTTTAAAGATGAGGGAAGTAACGTCGACAAACGAAAATGGCGTGCATAAGATGTGTGGGTGATTCCACGGGGCGCGCAACATCCGGAACGGAGGCACCGATGAAACGGCTAGTGGCGATTTTGGCGGCAGTGAGTCTGATGATGATTTCGTCGACGGCGATGGCAGGCGACACTCAGCAAGAGACGGTCTACGACTTCGAGGGCGAAGACCTTACGGGAAGCCTTCTGCGCCCGGACGGAGAAGCGTTCACCGGGGGAAGGCGCGATCAGACGGATAGCCTGATCGACATCCGAGAGGACTTCATCCCCGAGATGTTGGAGAGCGTGGAGAGTCTGTGAGTTGGTCATGGGGTTCCACGTTCCATGGTGAAAGCCAATGGTGAATCCACAGAAAACCGGGCGTCGGAAGGTTCCGACAGGATAGGATGCGATGAGTGAATTGATACTGCAGGTCGATATCTTAGAGGACGGCCAGGTCGTGGACAGCCACGAGCTTTCGGACAAGAAGATCAAGGTCGGAAAGCTTGCCAGCTCTCAATTGCACCTGGACGACCCGAAAGTGTCGCGGATCCATGCCGTGTTGGAGCGCCAGGGCGATGGGACCTATCAGGCCATCGACCTTGGGAGCGCCTCCGGGACGTATATAAATGGGACGAAGATCACCAAGGGGGTGGTGCGAAACGGTGATGAGCTCAGATTCGGAGAGACGACGGTGCGGGTGACCATCGTCGATCTGGTGGCTCGACGTCAGGCACAACAGGAAGCGGCGGCGGCGCAGGCAGTCACGGAAGTGCCGGAAGGGCATATTGAGCTCGAAGACGGCACGGTGGTCGAGCCCTTTACGATGGAGGGGTATTACGACGACGCCGGAAATTATATCCCCGGTTATTACGATCACGACGGGCTCTATCACTACGGATACGGCTATTACGACGACGAGGGTGCCTGGCAGGTGGCCCACGGGTTCTACGATCCGGAAGGCGAATGGGTGCCCACGCCGCCGCCGGAGGGAGAGCGGCCGTCGGATACGGAGTTGTACACGGCCCAATTCTTCAGCGACGACAGCGGTGGAGTTCTGGAGATCGCCTATCTGTGGTCTGACGCCGTATTGGACGTGCAGACCTTCAAGAAGCCGCGATCGGTCTTTATCGGAGGCGACGAGACCAACGACTACGTGTTGGAAGACCAGCGGCTGACCCATCCCAAATTTCCGCTGGTGGTCTTCGAAGAACACCAGGGCTATCGTGTGGTGTTCACCGGCCAGATGCAGGGAACGATTCAGCGCGAGGGCGAGCAATATTCGCTGGACGAGGCCATCGAGCAGGGCCTGGCTCGTCCCAGCAGTGCCGTCCAGGGTGGATTTGAGCTTGCCATGACCAGGGGGACGAGCGTTCGCCTGGATTTTGGTCGCAACACCTTCTTGCTCCACTTTACGTCGATGCCGGCCATGGTGGCAGGGGCCAGCATCGGTCTGGAAGGAGCTCCCTTCTTCTACCAATCGGTCAGTCTGGCGCTGCACGTGGCGTTTATGTTGTTGGTCTTCATGCTCCCCGATGGATACGGAGGGCTGGAGTTGAGCGGCCTCGATCTCGACGATCGCTTCGCGGAGATGGATCTCGATCCAGAAGACGAAGAAGAGGAAGAAGACGAGCTCGATGCCTTCGAGGACGACAGCGATCCGGAAGACGCCCAGGAGGCCGAGGCGCCACCCGAAGATCGAGAGGTGACAGAGGAGGATATCGAGATCGAGGGCGCCGACGATATGGACGAAGACGAGCTTCAGGACGCCCGCGATCAGTTCATCGCCCAGGAGGCGGGAGCCCTGGCAGCGCTGGGAGATCCGCAGTCCGCGATCGGTCCCGATATGAATACGAACCTGGTTGGTCTGGACACGGATGTGGCGGGAGACGGAACGTTCGGGTTCGGAGCGGAAGGACCGGGGCGAATTGGAGCCGGTGACGGTGAAGGTCTCGGACACGCCGGAGTCGGCGGTGGTACGGGCCCCGGAGGAGGAGGGACCGGTGGAACTCCCAGCGGTTCGCTGGACCACGAAACCTTGAATCCGACGGTGGTTCCGCAGGAGCCGGTCACGGAAGGTGCACTGGACAGGGAGATCATCCAACGAGTTGTTCGCCAGAATCGCCGAGATATCCAGAACTGTTACGAGGCGGAGCTCAACCGCGATCCCACCTTGCAGGGTAGGATCACCATGCAGTGGGTGATCTCGCCGAGCGGCGACGTAGTCAGCGCTAGCGTTCAGGAGTCGACGATGAACAACTCCGCCGTGGAGCAGTGCATGGCACAGCGAATCCAGAGGTGGTCGTTCCCGGCTCCCGATGGCGGCGGCATCGTGCGTGTCAATTATCCGTTCAACTTCAGCACCTGACGGCTGAGCAAGCTCGACGTTGTTATGGCAGGGATTCCCGAGAGGGGGTCCCTGTTTTTTTTTGTCTCTGTGTTCTTTGCTCTCACTACGGCCGGTAGCGTTCGACGCCAGGACTGCAGGCAGGTCGAGAGATGTCGGGGCCAGGGAAGGGTCGCCGAAGGACGTCGACTACCCCCCGAAATAGTAGGTGGTTGTCAGTATGGAGTTCAGGGGGTTATCATGGCGTCGATGAGGAGTTGTTAACGCGGATGCGGGTGCGCCCCGCAGGTGATCTTTCGAACGAGGATGGCGACGATGACCGTAGATTCGGTGATGACGATGAGGGGTTCTTCGGTGCGCGCGATATGTATCGGTCTGGCAGTGCTCCTTTTGGGGGCGGTGGCGGTGGGGTGTGATAAAGATCGCACCGATGCCGTTCGGTTGTACAACGACGCGATGCGAGCCTTCGAGGGTGGCGGAACCGGTGAGGCCGTGGGGCTTCTCGAGGAGTCTCTGGAGAAGGATCCGACCTTTTATCAGGCGGCTTTTACGCTGGGGCAATTGCAGCACCGGCAGTTGAGAAATCCGGAGGATGCAGCGCCAAATTTCCGTCGAGCCCTGGATCAGGAGCCGGAGAATCCGCGCTTTAACTACCATTATGCGATGGCGCTGGCGGATAGCGGAGATCATGAGGACGCCGTCGATTATTTCGAGGTGGCCATCTCTCACGATTCTGACGATGCACGATTTTGGTTCGGGTTGGCGATGAGCCAGGAGGCGACCGGTGAGTTTACGGACGCCGTGGACTCCTATATGAGCTCCATCGAGCTTCAACCCCGCCTTCGAGTTGCAGAGCACGATATGGGAGGAGAACATTATTATCGGCTCGGTGAGTTGTACTACCGGTTTCGGTTGTTCAACGAGGCGGTGCAGGTCTTTGAGAACGGGGCGGAGAACAACCCGACTTCGGCACGTCTGCAACATGGGCTGGGATTGTCGACGATCGCGCTGGGGCGCCACGATGATGCAGTGGAAGCCTTTGAGAAAGCCCTGGAGCTCGATCCGAGCTATGCCGCAGCCAGCTTCAGTCTCGTAGAGGCCTATCGAGAGAGTGGGGACATTGATAAGGCCATCGAGCAGATCGAGGCTCTGGACGGGGTCCGAGGACTGGAACGGATACAACAGCAGGCGGCGCAGCGAGTCCTCAATGAGCTTCGCGCAGAGAGGGACGAGGAAGAGGCCGAAGAGTGAGCAGGAGTCGAAGTGCGGCACGGCGTGGAGCAGTTGTCGCGATGCGGTTGCTGCGTTGCTACGACTGCAGTTTCTGTGCTATAGAGCGGTGAACGTTTTTCCCGATGTCGCGACGCCCATTCTTTGGAAGTATTGCAAGCCGACGCTTCGACCCGTGGTCGTTAACCACGTGAGATTGTTGGTTAAAAAAGTTCGCCACATCTGAACGACGAGGATTCCATTGCGACGACCAAAGCAAGTACAGTCACGACGACGCCCGTGGTGGTCGTGTTTGGAGTCGCAATGGGTACAAGATATTGAAGTTTCCGTGACAACGGCAACCCCTACGGCAGCTATTCCGTAGCGCCGGTCTGGCGGCGGCGAACGTGCGATCGCTTCAGGAAGTTCGCCCTGCGGCTCGATTCTGGCCCCCTAAACCTCTATCCAGGACGCTCAAGACATCCCATGGATCTCGAAAATAAGGTCAAGGAATACGTCGCCCAACTGGAATCAAACCCCTACGATCTGGCCCCGCTTGGTCCGTTGGAGGATACCTTCGACAACGCCGAACACGGTGTTGAAGACCTGGTGAATCTGCTTGCGGCCCGGGCCCCAGAGGTGGGCTCGGAGGATGCGGCGGCCCGTCTGTATTTGGAGGCGGCACGAGTGGCCAGTACGGGCCTCGGTGATCCGGATCTGGGATGGGAGCTGTTGGCGCAGTCCCTGGAGATCGGTGAGGACACGCTGGTGAGCGTGGAGGCCTATCTATTCCATTTCGCATTGCAGGACGAAAGCGATCAATTGCAGCAATTTTTCGCCGATGCGCTGGAACACGACGCCGACGAGGCCTATCAGAGTCGGCTGTATCAGCGAATGGGGTGCATTCTCGAAGACTTCGTTGGCGATCTGGATCAGGCAGATACGGCGTACGAATATGCATTGACGCTGGATCCACACAATAAAGCCGCCCTGTGGTCACGCCGAGCATTGGCACAGAAACAACAGGCATGGGACCGACTCGCCGAGGTGTTGATCGAAGAGATCGAGCTGTCCGACGACCCCAGGCGCCAGTCCGAATTGTCGGTAATGGTGGGAGAGATCTATCGAGATCACCTCGATATGCTGGAGAACGCAGGGGAGGTCTTTGCCTTTGCCTACGAGCAAGATCCGACCAATGAGGCCGCCGTCGAGGCGTTGCGTCAGCTCGGATACGAAGTTGAGGTTCCGGAAGAATCGCCCGTCGAAGAGGAAGGTCCGCAGACGATGGATCTCGATGAGGAGATGCTCATTGAGGAAGCAGAGGAGGCGCCGCCGGAGATACCCGGTGAAGAAGAGCAAGCGGATCCGCAGACGATGGAGCTCGATGGGGAAATGCTCATTGAGGAAGATCCCGTGGATGCGCCGGAGATCCCAGGTGAGGCGACTCTCGACGAAGCTTCGGCGGATGCGGAGCCCGAGGACGAAGTAGAGGACGTCGAGGAGTTCGAAGGCGATGATGAAGCGGTAGCCGAAGAGGACCTCGAGGAGTTCGAAGGCGATGATGAAGCGGTAGCCGAAGAAGAAGTCGAGGAGCTCGAAGGCGATGATGAGGCGATAGCCGAAGAAGAAGTCGAGGAGTTCGAAGGCGATGATGAGGCGATAGCCGAAGAAGACGTCGAGGAGTTCGAAGACGATGATGAGGTGGTAGCCGAAGAAGACGTCGAGGAAGCAGAAGAAGAGGAGAGTGAAGAAGTAGCGGAGGAAGCCGAAGAGGCCGACGACATCGAGGAGATCGAAGCGGCGGATGAGGTTGATGAAGTCGAGGAGCAGGAAGACGAAGAGACCTGGCACGATCGATTCGAGGAACTCCTCGTGACGGCGGCCGGACAGGGGGAAGCGGAGGCGCTCGAGACCTTGGTGAAGGCCGCCAAGCTCCAGACTCGGCATCCCGACGACGACTCCGACGCCGTCGAGCTGTGGCGCACGGCACTGGAGTGCGCTCTGGGCTCGGCTTTCTTCGACGCCACCCATTATTTTTACGGCGACGGCGAGTTATGGGACAACGTCGTGCGCATGATCGATGAGACCAGCCCCGATGGGGGCGATGCCCTCAAAGCGAGTATCCTGCTGTTCAAGCAGGAAGATATCGACGGGGCCCGCGAGTTGGCCGAGGCCGGTGGCATCGACGAGATTCTGGAGGTCCTCGACGATCTGGACGAGGCGCAGAAGAATTGGCGCAAATTCCAGCGTGCCCTGGAGCAGAAGCACTCCGATCTGGACGGTGAGGAGAAGTCTCTGACCGTTTATCTATATATGGCGGATCTGGCGTCTGCTCTGGGAGAGGAAAAGAAGGAAGTTGATGCGCTGCGGCGACTTCGCCAGGTCGAAGATCCACGGGTGACGAATCGCCTGATGATGTCCTATCGGCGCCAGGAAAAGTGGCGCATGTACGCCGATCTTCTGCGCCAGGAAGCAGAATCGATCGGTGATGAGGACACGGCCGAAAAGGTCGATGTCTTAAAGGAGCTGATTCGAGTCTATCGAAAGGAGATGAATCAGGACCGAATGGCGATCAACGTCTACAAGGACATCCTGGAGTTGGCGCCAGATGATCTGCAAGCCATCGATGAGCTCGTCGAGTTGTACGACGAGATGAATATGTCCTCGGACCTGATCAATACGCTGAAGCAGAAAGCGGAGTTGGTCGCCGACGACAAGAAGGTGGAGATCTACGACGAGATTGCGCGTCTGTTTTTGGACAAATTCCGCAACCAGGCCGAGGCCATCAAAGCCTATGAGAAGGTGCTGGAGATCGAGCCCTATCACGGCGATGCGATCGCATTTCTCAAGGAGATGTACGAGAAGCGCCGGGACTGGGAGAACCTCATCGACGTCCACAAGCGTGAGATCGAGACCTTCGAGACGGACGAGGAAAAGGCGCAGGGTCTCAAAGAGGTGGCGCAGCTTGCCACGGATCGACTTCGCAATCCCGATGTGGCCACGGAGCTGTGGCTGGAGGTCAGGGAGGTGGCGCCGCAGGATACGGACACCCTGGACGCCCTGGAGACGTTGTACGAAAAAAAACGTGAATACGAGCCACTTGCCGAAATATTGGAGCAAAAGATTCCGCTCGCTGAGGAAGCAGACGAGCAGATGAAGTTGTATCAGAAGCTGGGCATGTTGTACTCGGACCGACTCGATGACAGCGATCGGGCCATCGAGGCATGGCAGGGAGCGCTGCAACTCAACCCGGAAGATCTGAAGGCGCGCAAGGCGCTTGAACGCCTGTTTATCGACAATCAACGCTGGGGCGAACTGGAGGATTTCTACGCTGCGGCCGACGAATACTCCGATCTGGTGCGCGTGCTGGGAACCCTGACGGGCCGAGCCCAGGACGAGGAGACGCAGATCGAGCTATTGCTTCGATCGGCGCGGATCTGGCGTGAGGAATTGGACGATACGTCGCGGGCAGAGCGCGAGTTGGAGCGAGTGCTGGAGTTGGACGCCGAGAATGAGGCGGCGGCGGCGCAATTGGAGCCGATTTACCGTGAGGCCGAGGACTACGATCGACTGCAGGACGCATTGCAGATCGTTTTGTCCCACCTCGAAGAAGGAGAGGACCGAAAGCAATACCAGCTCAAGTTGGGACGACTGCGACGCGATCAATTCGAGGATTGGGCGCAGGCATTCGACTGGTTCGCTCGAGCGTTTCAGGAGGCGCCGGGCAATTTCGACGTCGTCGAGGAGCTGGAGCAGGCAGCAGCGGAGGCCGGCCAATGGCCCACGCTGGTAGGTCATTATCGCGAGGCCCTCGACCAGGAATTGGAGACGCAACAGGAGCTGGAGCTTCGGTTGCTTCTGGGTCGAGTATTGTCGGAAGAGGTGGAGGAGCTGGATGAAGCCCTGGCCCAATTCGAGGCCGTCCTGGAGGTGGAAGAGGAGAACCTGAAGGCCCTGGAGGCCATGGAGGGGATCTATCGACGCAGTGAGCGTTGGGACGATCTGATGCAGGTCTATCGCCACCGGCTGGAGCTGGAAGAAGGGGTGGACGCCAGGGTGGGGATTCTGCAGGGCATGGCCGATATCGCCGAGGTGGAAGCGGGCGACGCAGCGGTGGCAATCGCGCGGTATAATGAAGCGCTGGAGCTCGATCCACGCAACGAGAAGACCCTCGCAGAGCTGCATCGACTATATGATGCCGAGAAAGAGTACGTCGATCTGGCGGAGGTGATTCGCCAGGAGATCGACCTCATTGAGCGGCGCGCTCGGTTGAGTGCGCGGCGCCGAGAACGTCGGGCCGTCGACGCGGCCCAGATCGTGGGGGGCGCGGTGGCGACGGAGGATGACTCCGTGCTGGGCGGTGATTTCTCAGCCGGCCCCGACGAGGGGATCGACGATGTGCTGGCAGATCTGCACGGCGAAGAAGGGGAGGCCTCGGAGGAAGCAGAGGGGGCCGCGGAGCTCGAAGCGGCTTCGGAGGCCGAAGAGAGTGTGGAAGTCGACGAGGTGGAGAGCCTGGAGGACGTCGATCTCTCGGCTCGCCCGAACTACCAAGAGGAAGAGGTAGAGGCTCTGACGAAGCTTCGTTACGAGCTCGGCAAGGTGTGCATGGAACATCTGGACGAGCTGGACGAAGCGGTGGATGCGCTGGGGTTGGTGCTGTCCTGGCGTCCAGGCCATGAAGAGGCCCGCGAAGCTGTGGAGTCCCTTCTGGAGGACAGTCTGTACAGGGTTTCGGCCACGGAGATCCTGGAGCCGGTCTACGACGTCTACGGTGAGTGGGAGTTGTTGGTAGACGTCTTGGAGATCCAGGCCGAGGCCGCAGAAGAAGAGGAAAATGCGCGAGAATTGTATCGGCGACGTGGAATGCTATTCGTCGAGGAGATCGGCGACGGGGAGCGGGCATTTGAGAGTTATGGAAACGTGGTTCGGCTCGAGCCGTCCGATGAGCCGGGGCGCGACCAGTTGTACCGCATCGCTCACGAGCTCGGGCTCTGGGATCGATTCGTGGAGTTGTACGAAGAGGTGATGCCCACCATTGAAGACGAAGATCTGCAGGTGGAGTATTTGTATACCCTGGCTCAGGTCAATGGTGAGTATCGCGAAGAGTACGACGAGGCGCGGCTGAATCTAGAGGAGATTCTGGGTCTTCGCTCCCAGGAGATGCGAGCCCTCGACGATCTCGAGGAGTTGTTCATAAGGACCGAGTCGTGGCGGGATCTGCTCACGGTCACCGATCGCAAGATCGAGCTGTTCGACGAGGACGATCAGATCGAGGAGTTGCGCTTTCGAAAGGCGAAGATCTGGGAAGAGCTTCTGGAGGACTCCCAGCAGGCGATCGCGATCTACGAGGAGATTCTGGAAGAGGATCCGGAAAATCTGAAGGCCTACTCTCATCTGGATCTGATCTACGAGCACGAGGGGATGTGGCACGAGCTGGCCAGCGACCTGGAGGCAGAGCTGGAGCTGGTGGACGAGGAAAAGAAAAAGGACATCAAAAATCGCCTCGCCCAGGTCCTGGAAGCTCACCTCCAAGATGCGCAGCGTGCCGTCAGCCTCTACGAGGAGGTGTTGGAAGAGGATCCCGAAAACCCGATGGCCAATCAGGAAATGGAAGCCCTGATGCACAAGGATGGGGCGCCTCGGCTACGGGTCAGCGAGATCATGGAACCGCTGTATGCCGACAGGGGAGATGCGGATGGTCTCATCGACGCCCTGGAAGTACAGGTCGACGAGAATTACGATTCCGGCGAGCGGGTAGCCCTGCTGCATCGCATCGCCGTGCTCCACGAGGAGCAGCGGGGAGATGCGGCGTCGGCGTTCCAGACCTATGCCCGGGCTCTTCGCGACGACGAGGAAAAGCAGCCGAGCCTGGAGCATCTGTATCGGCTGGCCGAAGCCTTCGATGGCCATCGAGAGCTGGTGGAGGTCTTTGAGAAGGAGGCCGAGGAGCATCCCGATCCGGATGTACAGCGCGATATGTTGCGACGGGCCGCGGAGATCTACATCGAGCCCCTGGTGGAGCTCGATCAGGCGACGGACCGACTGCACGCAGTGCTGGAGCTCTTCCCGGCCGATCTCGAGACGGTACGAGAGCTGGAGGAGATCTATCGCCACACCCAGAATTTCGCTGAGCTTGTGGACATTCTGGTCAGGAAGGCGGAGCTCGTCGAAGAGGAGTCGGAAAAGAAGGAACTCTTCCACCAGGCGGGGACATTATACGAGGACATTCTGGACAGCCCTCAGGATGCCATCGAGATCTACAATCGGGTGCTGGCGCTCGACGAGAGCGACACCCATGCCATCGATCGTCTGGAGGTGTTGTATACCAATCTGGAGCGATGGCACGATCTATTGGAGGTCCATCGACGTAAGCTGGAGCTGGCTGAGGACGACGACAGCCGCAAGGCGTTGTTCAACGAGATGGGGCGGATTTATCAAGAGCATCTGGAGCAGCCGCAAGATGCGATCGAGAGCTATCGCCAGATTCAGGATCTGGACCCCACCGATGGCAGCGCGCTGGAGAAGCTCGACGAATTGTTCCAGGCCACCGAGCAGTGGCATGAGTTGCTCGAGATTCTGGAGCGGCGTCTGGAGTTGTCCGAAGATGCAGCCGACCGAGAGGCCTTGAAGTATCGCATCGGTAAGTTGTGGGAGGAACATCTGGCTGATGGGCTGAAGGCGGTAGAGATCTTCGAGGAGATCTTGGAACAGAATCCGGAACACGGAGCCTCGATCTGGGCCCTCGAGGAGATGGTGGAGCGCAACGAGAATGAGGCGGAGGCGGCGCGGGTGTTGCAGCCGCTGTATCAGGCCAAAGAACAGTGGGAGAACCTGGTCCACATCCAGCGGTTGTTGATCGAGGCCAGTCACGATCCGCAGCGCAAACTGGAGCTGTACGACGAGGTAGCGACGATCCTCGAGGATCGTCTCGGCGATCCGGCGGAGGCCTTCGCGACGTACGTGGAAGCGCTGCAGGTTGACGCCGGGCGCGAACAGACGCTGGAGACCCTGGAGAGGCTCGCCGCCGATCTCGATGGTTGGGAGGTGCTGATCGAGCAGCTCGACGATCGTCTGGTGGATATCACCGATTTTGACGCCGTGTCGGGATTGCAGCTTCGCATTGCCCGGATCTTCGAAGTGGAGTTGGCCGATGCTCAGTCGGCGATCGACCGCTACCGAAGGGTGCTGGAGGTGGAGCCCGGTCAGGAGACGGCGATCTTGGCGCTGGATCGGCTGTACCAGCACGAAGGCCAGTGGGAGGATCTGGCAGAGATTCTCAAGCAGCGCGTCTTCAATACGGAGGACCCCGAAGAGGCTCTGGAGCTGAGGCTGAGGCTGGGCATGTTGTATCAGACGGCGCTCGAAGACGCCGGCTCGGCGATCACGAGCTATCAAGAGGTGCTGCACGAAGATCCGGAGAACGAGACGGCCATCGACAGTCTGGAGCAGATGTTCGAGGAAGGACAGGTCGTCGAGCGCATCGCTGATATTCTGGAGCCCTACTATATGGAGCGGGGTCAGTTCGAGAAGGTCGCGGCGAGCTATATGCGGCGGCTGGAGTTATTCGAAGATCCCTTCCAGCGCTTCGATATGCTGATGCAGACGGCGCGGCTATATCTCGATGAGCTGCAGGACGTCGATCGTGCACTTCAGGCCTACGGATTCGCCCTGGTGGAGCGTCCCGACGACGAACAGGTTCACGCTGAGATCGAGCGTCTTGCGGAATCGACGATGGCCTGGGGAGTGCAGGCCGAGATCTACGCAGACGCCCTGGAGAGTCCTCACAACGACGACGACACGTTGTTGGGATTGTGGACACGTCTGGCCCAGGTGCTGGACCAGAAGATGGAGGCCTACGAAGACGCAGAGATGGCCTATCTTCAGGCGCTGGAGCTTGCGCCGGATCATCAACAGGGGCTGCAGGCCCTGGACCGGATCTACGCCGAGCAAGCCCGGTGGGAGGATCTGGCGGGAGTGTTGGAGCGACGTATCGAGAGCACCTACGACGAGTTCGAGGTCGTCGAATTGAGCTATCGTCTGGCTCAGGTCTTCCAGAACCAACTGGGCAATTTCGAAGGGGCCGTACAGACCTACGAGGAGATGCTGCGCATTCAGCCCGATCACGAGATGGCGTTGCAGAATCTGGAACAGATCCACATGGCGCTCGAGGCCTGGGAGGATCTTTACGATGTGCTGGAGCGGCGCGCCCAGGCGACGCACGATCCGGACGAACAGGCGCAGTTTTACGCGCGAAGTGCTCAGATCGCCGAGCAGATGCTCGAGCGCATCGAAGATGCCATCGATCTGTGGCAGCGGGTCACGGAGTTGCGTCCTCAAGATCGGGATGCCCTGGTAGAGCTTCGCCGGCTGTATCTGGAGCAGGAGCGGTGGCACGACCTGGTGTCGGTGCTGCGCCGAGAGGTGGAGCTGGCGATGGAGCCCGACGATCAGTTGGGCCTCTACGAGTCGCTGGGCACGATCTACGGAAGTTATCTCGATGACCAGGTCCAGGCTCAGGAAGCCTGGTGGTCGGCGCTGGAGCTCGATCCGGAGCATTTGCAAGCGTTGGAGTCGTTGCGCGAGTTGACGCGCGCTCAGGCCGATTATCAACGACTGGCACAGATTCTGGAGCGGCTGATCGCCCATGCGGAGATCGATCAGGAGCGCCAGCTCGTGCTGTGGGAGGAGCTTGGCGAGGTCCAGAGCAATATGCTCATGGACCCGGACGCAGCGATCGAGGCCTGGCAGAATGTGTTGAGCCTGAATCCGGAACACCAGAAGGCCCTCGACGAGCTGGAGGAGTTGTTTGAACAAGAGAGCCGTTGGGAAGAGGAGGTCAATGTTCTGGAGATGAAGGCCTACGGCGCCGATCTGGAACAGCGAATCGAGCTGTACACCCGCATCGCCGACATCTGGCAGACTCGGCTCTTCGATTTCGACAAGGCGGCGGAGTACTACCGCGTGGTGCTGGAGGATGAAGAGCTGTCGCTGGATCACCCGGCCTATATGGACACCAGTCGAGCGCTGGAGACGATCTACAGAGAGCAGGGAACGGAGGAGTCATTTGCCCAATTGGCTTCGCTCTATCTGGACCGGGCCGAGGTGGTGGACGACGTCTTCGAACGAGTGACGAATCTGCGCGATTCGGCGCGGATCTTCGAAGAGCATCTGGGTCAGCCGGAGAACGCGCTGGTGGTGTTGATGTCGGCCGTGCAGGCGGAGACGGCAGATCACGAGGATCTGTTGTTGGAGCTGGAGCGCCTGGGGCGACAAACCCAGTTGTGGCAGGAGCCGGTGGAGCATCTGGAGACGCTGGCAGAAGAGCTGGGAGAGACACCGGAGGCGGCATCGCTGTTCAGACGGGTGGGAACCTGGTTTGCTCAGGAGCTCGATCAACCCGACGAGGCGGCCTACTACCTGCAACGGGCGAGGATGATCGAGCCCCATGATCAGGCCGTTCTGGCGACGCTGGAGGAGCTGTACCGAAGCCTGGCGTCCTGGCCGGAGCTGGCGCAGGTGCTGGAGACGAGGGTGGATCTGAGCACCGATCCGGACGAGCAGGTCGAGCTGTGGCGAAAGTTGGGAGAGTTGTACGAGATGCAGCTTGGCGAGGTGGATCAGGCCATCGACGCCTATCAGGAGATCCTATCGGTGGAACCGACGGATATTCTGGCCATGGAGAGCCTGGAGCGGGTGTATGAGGCCTTCGGTCGCTGGGAAGAGCTGGTGGAGATTCTGGAGAAGAAGGCAGAGTCGACGTATGACCCGGATATGATCGTCGATATCAAGAGTCGGGCGGCGCGGATCTGGGAGGAGGAGTTGGGCAATCCCAATGAGGCCATCCTTGCGCAGCAAGACGTGCTGGCCGTCGACCAGGCTCATATGCCGGCGCTGGCGGCGTTGGAAAGGCTATATACCCAGGAGGAGAACTGGAACGATCTGGTGGAGGTGTACGAGCGCCAGTTGTCGCTGACCCACGAGCCGGCCGAGCAGGTCTCGATCTATGGAAAGACGGCCTCGGTGTACGAAAACCAGTTCCAGGATCTGGAACGAGCGGTGGATGCGTACAACAACATCAGCATGGTGGAGCCCGACAATGTGGCGGCGCTGGAGAATCTGGAGCGCCTGTATCAACAACTGGGGCGATGGTTCGAGCTGGTCGATATATTGCAGCGACACATCGAGCTGGAGCAGGACAAAGATTATAAGGTGGAGCTGCTTGCGGAGCTGGGACGGATCCAGCACGACGAGGTGGGCGATCCCCACGCCGCAATCGAGGCCTTTGAAAAGGCAGTGGAGCTCGATCCGATCAAGGCGGGGCTGTGGTCGGAGCTGGCGGCGTTGCACGAGGCGACGAACAACTGGGAGCGAGCCGTCGAGGCCTACGATCGACTGGTAGAGTTGCTCGACGACGATGAGATGCGAGCCGAGATCTACACCCGAATGGGTGAATTGCTGGTGGGGCAATTGCATGATCACGCATCGGCAGAAGATGCCTATCACTCGGCGCTGCGTCTGGATCCGACGAACCGCGCCGTGCTGGACGCGATGCGCGAGTTGTTGTCGATGCAGCAACAATGGGAGGGCCTGATCCGAGTGCTGAAACAGGCCGAGGACAGCGAGCGCGATCTGGATGCGAAGGCCGAATACCTGGCGGAGGTCGGAAGCATCTACGAGCAGAATATCGGCGATGAGGTCAGCGCCCTGGGATATTACGAGGCAGCGCTGGAGCATAATCCGCGACTAACGGCGGCGTCGATTCCGCTCATCGAGGTGGCCTTTCGGGAGCAGCGCTACGAGCGGGCGGTCCCGCTGTTGGAGATGACGCTCCAGGAATACGGTCATCTCGAGGTGAGCAATGAGGAGCGGCATCGACGCCACCTTCAATTGGCCACGGCCTATGGAGCGTTGGCGCAGCCCGAAGAGGCGCTCCAACAATATCGCAAGGCCTATGAGCTCAACTCCTCGGATCTGGAGACCCTGAAGGGGTTGGGACACCTGCTGTATGACCAACAGGAGTGGGATCAGGCCTCGAAGGTGTTGCAGTCGTTGCAACTGCACCACGAAGACCGAATGGAGATGGCGGAGTTGGCCGAGGTCTTTTATCGCCTCGGCGCCATTCGCCAGCAGCTAAAGGATCTGCGCAAGGCGGGCGAATACTACGAAAGAGCCCTGCAGGTGGATCAACAGCATCGCCCGACGCTGGAAGGGCGGGTGGCAGTGGCCGAGGCCCAGGAGAAGTGGGAGGACGTCGTCCACTACATGCGATGGCTTCTGGACAGCGAGGAGGATCCGAAGGTTCGGTATACGAAGTTGTCGAAGCTCGGAGATATCCTGGGACAGAAGCTGGGGCGATTCCAGGATGCCGTGGGAGCCTATGTGGAGGCCCTCGAGGTCGATCCCAATAGCATGAACGTGCTCAGAAAGCTGCTCGATCTGTATACGAAGACCAAGCAGTGGCACGAGGCGGTGGGCGTGTTGATGCGCATCATCGAGCAGGAGGGCAATGCATCGAGGGTGGCCAAATATTACTATACGGCGGCGGTGATCTATCGCGACGAGATCGAAGATCCGCGAAAGGCGGTAGAGCTGTTCGACAAGGCTCTCGACGCCGACGCCCCGAACGTGTTGAAGGCCTTCGAAGCGATCGACCGCATCTGGACGAAGCTGAAGAATTGGCGGGAGCTGGCCCGGTCGTACCGCAGGATGCTCAAGCGCATCAGCAGCCGCGAAGACGGAAAGCTCGACGGGCTGGAGGCTCAGTTGTGGCAGAATCTCGGCGAGGTATACCGAACTCGAATGGGAGACTTCGAGACGGCTCGCGAAGCCTATAAGGTGGCGGTCCAACTGGATGGAGAGAATGACAAATTGCGGCTTATCCTGGCCGAACTCCACGAGAAGATGGGAGACGAGCCGGCGGGAGTCATCGAGCAACATCGAAAGCTCATCGAATTGGACCGTTTCCGGGTCGAGAGCTACGAGAAGCTCTTCGACAGCTATTTCAAGACCAAGCAATACGACCGGGCCTGGTGTATGGCGGGAGCGCTGTCCTTTTTGCGCAACGCCTCGCAGCAACAGGAGACGTTCTTCCGAAAATATATGGGTGAGAGCCTTCCGGCGGCGCAGGGCAAATTCAATCCGGAGATGCTCAACAAGATTCGCCATCCCGAAGAAGATCCGCTGATCACCTACATCATGAACGTATTGGGTCAGGGGTTGCGACCCTTCTACTCCTATGGGTCGATCAAGGACTGGGACGTCCACAAGCGCAAGGACAAGGTCGATCTGCAGGAGCCGACGATGTTCAACAAGGTCTACGGCTACGTGGCGCAGACCATCAATTTGTTGCCGCCGCCGGAGGTCTATCTAAAGGGCGGACAGCCCATGGGGATTCGAAATGCCAATTGCGATCCGCCGAAGGTGATCATCGGAGGCGACGTCTATCAGAATACAGACGATCGAGAATTGGCGTTCGTCATCTCCAAGACGCTGACCTGGATGATGCCGCCCCATTATATCGGCTCTCTGGCTCAACCCACGGAGTTCTTGAAGTATCGATTTATGGCCTTTATGGACATGGTCGATCCGAGCCTTGGGCTGGGCAAACAGCTCGGACAGCAGGGCCAGCAGATCAAGGAGCAGATCGCTCAGATTCCGCCGACGAGCCTGCACGAAGCGCAGCGGGTTATGAAGAAGTTCTTGCAAAAGGGCAAGAGCCCCAACCTGTCTCTGTGGCTGCGAGCGGTGGAGAATACGTCGATTCGGATGGGCCTGCTGCTATGCGGCGATATCCACACGGCGGCGTCCTGCATCAAGAGCGATATGATGCCCATCGGCAAGGCCAGCCGTAAGGAGAAGATCCGCGAGATGGTCCTGTTCTCGATCAGCGAGGAGTATTTTGAGCTTCGTGAGGAGCTGGGCCTGGCGATCGGCAAGTAAGGTTAACGGCGGGTAATGGGTAGAGGGGGTAATGGGTAGAGGGGGTAATGGGTAGAGGGGGTAATGGGTAGAGGGGGTAATGGGTAGGTAGCCCCGGGCCATGCGCAGTGTGTATGCCCGGGGTTATTCGTATCGAGTACGCTTTTGCGTTCGTTTTCTTCCAAGAGAGAAAAAGATGCTCATAGTCTGTCCGACGCCGATCGGTAATCTGGGGGATGTGACGCAGCGCCAGAGGGAGGCGCTGGCGGAGGCGGATATTATCGCATGTGAGGACACGCGAAGGGCGGGCAAACTTCTGGAGGCGCTGGGGGTCGATCGGTCGACGGGACGTCCGAAGCTGTGGCGTTACGACGACCATACGGCGCGTAAGCAGACGCCGGCGCTGGTGGAGGCGGTGCGTCGAGGGCAACAGGTGGTGCTGACAACTGATGCGGGAACGCCGACGATCTCCGACCCCGGCTATCGCCTGGTGCGAGCCTGTCGCGAACAGGGGCTGGAGGTGACGTCGCTTCCCGGTGCGGTGGCGGCCACGGTGGCGTTGAGCGCTTCCGGGCTGGCGACGGATCGCTTCGTCTTCGACGGGTTCTTGCCGACGAAGGCAACAGGGCGTCGAGAGCGCCTGGAGGAGCTCGAGCGGCTGGAGGCGACGGTAGTGCTGTACGAGTCGCCTCGGCGAATTGTGGAGACGCTGGAGGCGGTAGAGGAGGTGTTCGGCGCGCAGCAGCTGTTATGTGTGGGGCGAGAGTTGACGAAGCGTCACGA